>CAZGRF010000021.1:0-17119 GCA_964527825.1 uncultured Pirellulales bacterium | reverse complement strand
AGCCGGCGCCTTAGCGGCACGGAAGATTATAGCCACCTCGGCCCCACCCGTCAACCGCGCTGCCCGAGCCGGACGATCTTCTCGATCCCGCCCACGATCCCAGCCCCCAGCCCGATAACCATGCTCCGGGCGGGTGCGTCCTCTTGGCCTTGCTGCCAGCAGGTCGGCGGGCACATGGGCAGCGGGGACCCTCTGTCGTGGTTCTTCTGACACGGCTTGCGTGCCTACCGCTTCGCGATGCAGTAGAGACACCTGTTGCCTCTGAGACCAAGTTCATCGCCGACGGCCGCTGGGGAAGCATTGAGTCCATCACCGAGCTTGTCGGTGGAGACGACCTCGAGAGTGTCAGCGTTCTTGAGTGCGATGGTTGCACCGTTTCGATCTGGGCCGTACAACGTGCCCGCCCGCTCCCACGGGGGAAGCCCCTCAAGTGGCGGCTCGGTGAGTAGAGCCCAGCCGGTCTGGGCCTCACGGCAGGACATGGCTGGTCCAAGAACAGAATAGACATAGATTCTGTTGCCTTGGATCAGAAGAGAAGAGACGTACGGAGTCACGTTGTCCACCTGGCGGCTCATGGCGTCGAAGCCGCTTAAGTCGCCTGTCTTGATGAGGTGGCCGGGACTTGGCCACAAGTGAGTATCGGTACGAGAGATGCCATGATCGTAGCGGTCGTGTGATATCCCATCCAGATACCCTTCCAGTCGGTTCACAGAGAAGCGGACATCAGAGGGAACACAGACGACGTCAGTGGACTCGGCAAGAACAAGGGCTGTGTGTGAGACTGCTCCTGATGTGGTTAAGCCGATGCGTTAGCCTTGAGATGCCTGCGGATCGAACGACGCCGGCATAGAAGGCCCCCTGTGTGTGGCGGGGGCTCCCCTCCGCTGCAACGGTGCGTCCGAGTTGCGGTTACTCGGTATCGGTACTACTGCCTTGCTTGACGGCGGCGAGCTCGGTTGCAAGCCTCTCGTGTTCCGTCTGGACCCTGTGGTACTCCACGGCCTGTCTCAGGACGGACTTGAACTCATCCTCCATCTTCCAAGGCTTGGTGATGAACCTGAAGATCTCACCCTGGTTGATTGCGGTCAGGAGTGTCGTTACCTGGGTATAGCCGGAGAGGATGATTCTCACGATGCGGGGGTATTTCTCTTTCACGATCCTCAATAGGTCCAGTCCGGACATCTCGGGCATGCGCATGTCCGTCACAATCACATGGACTTCGTTCTCTTCGAGAAGCTTCAACGCGTCTTTGCCGCTTTCGGCAAAGAGCAGATTGTAAGGCTCATCCAACAAACCTCTCTCGATAGACCGCAAGAGTCTTACCTCGTCATCTACAAACAGTATGGTCCGTTTCTCAGCCATCAGTCTCTACTCCAGTCAGCACTTTCTTGGGGTCCTCATGGGCGGCCTTGGCCGCTACCAGGGGGAGCTTGATGGTAAACTTTGTCCCGTGGCCTTCTTCGCTCTCCACGGAGATCCGGCCCTTGTGCTTGTTCGTGATAATATCGTACGAGACGCTCAATCCCAGGCCGGTGCCTTTCCCGGCAGGCTTTGTCGTGAAGAAAGGATCGAATACTCTGCGAAGCGTCTTGGCCGGGATTCCTGGACCGTCATCCTCGATTTCACAGACGACGTGCCCGTCTGCCTCGTACGTGCGAATGGTGATCAGCCCTGTGCCTTGCCGTTCCTGAGATTCGATGGCCTGAGCGGCATTAACGAGAAGGTTCAAGAACACCTGATTGATCTGGCCGGGATTGCAGAAGACGTCGGAGACTTCCCCGAAGTCGGTTTTGACCTCCGCTCTGTACTTGATCTCGTTGCGCGCGACGGTGAGGGTGGCCGTAATGCCTTCATTGATGTTGTAGCGAGCCAGGTCACCCGTCTGGTCGACCCGCGAGAAGTCTCTCAGATTCTGGATGATCTTAGTGACGCGGTCCAAACCTTCCTTCGAGTCTTCAAAGAGCCCCTCGAGATCTTTCAGAATGAAATCAAAGTGCATCTTCTCCTTGAGTTCCTTAATGCTGGCCAGCGTCCGGAGGCGGTGCTCCTTGTCCGATGACTCGACTCTCTGGGCCAACTGGTCATATATGTCCAAAAGCTTGAGAATCTTGTTCATGTAACTCTGGAGCGTTTCGAAGTTGCAGGCAACGAAGCCGACGGGCGTGTTCATCTCGTGCGCGACGCCAGCGGCAAGCTGGCCGATCGAGGCGAGTTTCTCACTCTGGACGAGTTGTGACTGGATGTGTTCAAGCTCGCGGTCGGCGGCTTCCTTTCGCGTGTATTCGTTGAAGGTTTCCGCGATCTTGCGGTCCGTGATGTCGTTGGCAATCTCGATCACCGCCACCGGATTGTCCTCCTTGTCCCGCAGCGCCACATTGGCAGTGCAGTGGAAGTATCTTCGCATTCCCTCCATGTCGACAAGATGAACGTCGCAACTGTGCGGTTTGCCGTCTTGAAGGGCCTCCATCGCTATGCAGGGGTGGGGTTCGCACGGCGTGTCCTTGCCATGATAGACCTGGTGGCATTTTCTCCCAGCAATGTCGTCGCCGAACATGTGTTTGGTCGCCTCATTGCTCCAGACGACGTTCAGGCTCCTGTCCACCATAATCATCGGATCGCTGACAGACTCCAGGATGGCGTTCAGCTTGCCACTGCTCTCGCGAAGCGCCTCCTCGGATTTCTTGCGTTCGATGGAGTAGTTGATCGCTCTGACGAGCGTATAAGTATTGAACTTGCCTTTGACGAGATAATCCTGCGCACCTCCGGCCACCGCCTTGAGACCGATCTCCTCATCTCCCTCACCGGTTACGACGATCTTGGGCACCCTGGGGTAGGTCTTCTCCACGGTCACGAGCGTATTGAGGCCTGCACTGTCGGGGAGATTCAGGTCAAGCAGGAGGATGTCGAACTCCCGCTCACCCAACAGGCTCACCGCCTTTTCAAGGTAGGCGGAGAACTCGATATCGTACGTCGACAGGGACGAGCGTGAGAGCAGTCGCTCCATCTGCTTCCTATCGATCAGGTCGTCCTCGACGACCAGTATCCTAAGCCGTTTCGTGGCAATCGGGTCCACCGCCAGTCCTCAGTGAGTTGTTCAATGCCTCCTGGGTATGTCATCAGCCGTTCCGGCAGGTCCTGCGGGCAACTTTTCGGGACGTTCCTGTCAACCTTGTTGCTAGATACCATGCCGGATACTCTCCTCGGACATCGGTTGAAACGACCGGCTGCTTTGCATCTGTCGCGGACCGTGCGGGGAAAAGCACCGACGACACACACGAAAGTCTGCTGCCGGGGCTCTTATCGGTCTTGACTCTGCCTTCGTCGGGCCCAGATTCCTTCTCGGACCCAGGCCTGCACAGGCTCGAGGTTTGCCCACGCAGGAAAATGGTAATTCATCTAAATATCCCGTATGATACCGCTGCTTGATTCCGACACAGATGTATGCGGCTATCGGCGATGGTCTACGAATATTGAAATCGGTGAAAGGCGGCTGGCAGCCGCAGGAACCAACGCTCCCGTGGGCGCCGAACCGGTAGTCAGCCCTACAACATGGATGTGTTCTTAATGGATCATAGTCCTGAAGCGCAAACGGGTCGGTCGCAGCAATACGACGTAAGCTACGTCGACCCGAGACTGCCGCGAGCCACGTTGAAGCAGGCCCTGCGACACTATTTGGCCTCCGCAGCGATCTACGGCGGCATACTACTGTTCTTTTCCTTCAATCCTTGGTTTCGCGACCTGCTGAGTGTCCAGGTGGCCGGGCGCCGAGCGCTGGTCTGGTACCGCTACATATATCTGACGTACTTGGCCGTGGGGCCAGTGGTCTTCTTCGGCTGGCGACCCCGGTCGTTGTGGGTGTCCAAGAACCTTCGGATTGTCGGCTATCTGGGCCGGGTAACGCGCAGGCTCTTCGGGTCGTCCAGGCAAGGAGCCGAGGTCTCTTTGCGGCCGACGTATGAAGAGACGCACGCGATGATGTTTCTCCTGGTCAAGATGTTCTATGGGCCGCTGATGATCAATTCCGCCTTGACAGGATACCGTGCGATTCCTCAGTTCCTCGAACAGACTCAGGCCCAGCGTTCCTGGGGAGGGTTCTTTGACCAGGGATACATGCTGCTGGTGATGGTCGTCTTCTTCCTCGATTCGGCGCTTTTTGCCGTGGGCTACCACAGCGAATCAGGGCTGATGCGCAACAAGCTGCGCTACGTGGAGACCAATCCACTGCACATCCTGGTGTGCGTGTGCTGCTATCCGCCGTTCAACGGGCCGACGACCGCCTTCTTCGGTCCGTCGAACCGGGATCCCTATATCGTCTTCGCCGGCGATCCGATGCATCCGGTGACGTGGCTTTTGCGTGTGCTGGCCGTCCTGTCTCTGCTTCTGCTCCTCTCGGCCTCGTATTCGCTGTTCACTAAGGCCAGCAATCTCACGAACCGCGGGATCGTGCACTGGGGACCCTATCGCTACATCCGCCACCCGGGGTATCTGGGCAAGAACCTATATTGGCTTATGACGACGATCCCCATCTTCTTTCCTGATACCAGCAGTCCGCTATTCAAGTGGTCGGACTATCTCGTGTTTTGCGTCATGGCGGTCGGCGGGTTGATCGGCTGGGGTACGATTTACTTCCTGCGTTCGATTACGGAGGAACGTTTCCTGACGCGCGATCCGGATTATGTAGCGTATTGCCGGAAGGTAAAGTACCGTTTCATTCCGGGTGTGTATTGAGTTAGGCCGGACGCCGAGTTATGCTGTGCGGCGGTGCTCCCGAAATGAGGCTGCCAGGGCCGAAGCCGCAGTGACAGGAGATCCAGGATGTCAGACAGTCGTCGGCTCGTCACGTGGCGTTGCCTTCTTCTCGCGGCAGGGATCGCTCTCCTCGCCTGTTTTGATAGGGCAAGAGCGACCGAGCCTGCCTCGCCCCTCACGGCCTTCAAGTTTGATTTTGGGGCGGGGAGAGTTGCCGCCGGGTATCTTCAGGTCACGGCGGACACGATCTATGACAATGAGCGGGGGTATGGGTTTGAGCCCGGGGCTGTGGTAGAGGCGATTGATCACGGAGGAGATGATACCTTATGCGGCGATCTTGTGACCGGCGGCAAGCCCTTTCTCTTTTCCGTCAAGGTGCCCGAGGGCAACTATCGCGTGACGATTGCCTTGGGCAACGGCGCCGGTGAATCGGCCACGACGGTCAAGGCCGAGTTGCGTCGTTTGATGCTCGAGAACGTACGCACATCCGCGGGCGCGTTCGAGACCCGCACGGTTATCGTGAATGTCCGGACTCCGAAGATTGCCGATGACGGCGAGGTTCGGCTGAAAGATCGGGAGAGGAAAACGGAGTGGGGGGCCTGGGACGACAAGTTGACGCTCGAATTCAACGGCTCGCGCCCGTGCGTCTGTGCGCTGGAGATAGCCAGCGCGGACGATGTCCCGACGGTGTATGTCCTGGGTGACTCCACCGTCTGCGACCAGCCGCGGGAGCCCTGGAATAGCTGGGGGCAGATGCTGACGCGCTTCTTCAAACCCGAGGTGGCGATCGCCAATCACGCCGAATCCGGAGAGTCCATCCGCAGCTCATTCGGTGCCGGGCGAATTGATAAAGTGATGAGTCTCATGAAGGCGGGGGATTACCTGATCGTGCAATTCGGCCACAACGATATGAAGGATCACTCGCCCGATGCTCTGACGACATACAAATCGAACCTCAAGAAGCTCGTCGCCGAGGTGCGCGCCAAAGGCGCTACGCCCATACTGGTGACGAGCATGGAGCGCAAGGCGGGACTGTCGAGGGACACGCTGGGACAGTATCCCGAAACCGTGCGCGAGGTGACCCGGGAAGACAACGTGGCGCTGATCGACCTGCACGCTACGAGCAAGATCTTCTATGCCGCGCTGGGGGACGACCTCGAAAAAGCGTTCCAGGATGGTACGCACCACAATAACTACGGCAGCTATGAATTGGCCAAGTGCATCGTCCAGGGAATCCGGGACAGCAAGCTGGACCTTGCGAGGCATATCGTGGATGGTTTTCAGGGCTTCAATCCTCGCCAGCCCGATCCGGTCGAGAGCTTCGTGATGCCGGCCAGCCCCGAAGTGTCGATCGTCAAGCCCGAGGGAAGCTGACCGGAAGGCAAGGAAAGAATCCTTGTCGATGGAGGTACACCAAATGAGAAACACAGGAACTGTGCTCGGCGTGACGACGGCAATCGTGGTTCTCGTGGCGGGTCTAGGCTGCCAAAGCGCGATGGCGCCGCGTCAAGAGCCGGAACTGCTGTCGCTGCACGGCGACCTGCGCGTGCACGACCCGGTCATCATCAGAGAGGGTGACACGTTTTACGTCTTCTGCACCGGAGGCGGCCGGCGCACCGGCGTCATTCCCATGCGCGTCTCGAAGGACATGTACAACTGGAGCCTGGCGGGATATGTCTTCGACCGGCTTCCTGACTGGGTCCGAGAGGAGGTCCCTCGCGCCCGCGATGCCTGGGCGCCGGACATTTCTTGCTATAACGGCAAGTACCACCTTTATTACTCCGTATCCAGTTTCGGCGTGAATGACTCCGCCATCGGACTGGCGACCAACGTGACGCTCGACCCCAACAGTCCGGACTACAACTGGGTCGATCAGGGGACGGTCGTGCGCTCGCGCCAAGGCCAGGACGACTTCAACGCCATCGATGGCAATCTGGTGATAGAGGACAAGAACAACGTCTGGCTCTGCTGGGGCAGTTTCTGGGGCGGCATCATGATGCGGCGCATCGACCCTGTCACCGGCAAGCTCTCCACCAAGGACACCACCATGTACAATCTGGCCAGACGTCCACGGGAGGGTGAGCATCAGACGCCTCCGGTGGAGGGCGCCATCGAGGCGCCGTTCATCGTCCGGCACGGCAAGTACTGGTATTTGTTTGCGTCCTACGACTTCTGTTGTCGCGGCCCCAACAGCACGTACAACGTGCGCGTCGGCCGCTCGGGCCGCGTCACCGGGCCTTACGTAGATCGGGACGGCAAGCCGATGACCGAAGGTGGCGGCACGATCGTGATCGAGAGCACCACCGGCGACTGGGTCGGTCCGGGCCACGAAGCGGTCCTCCAGGACAAGAGCGGCGACTACCTCGTGTTCCACGCGTACAACGCCCACGGCCGCCGGCCTCCGTCACAACTGTTCATCTCGACGATGGTCTGGGAAGACGGCTGGCCTCGCGTTGCCCAGCTTCCGCAGCCCTTGATGGGACCTTGATCCACAACCGATGCATTTAAGGAGGCAAGAAATGAAAATGCGTTTGACCTTTGCTACAGTCTTTCTCTTCTCCAGCGCAAGCGGAGTGCTGGGCGCCGATTCGGATATCCGGCTGAACTCCCTCGGCTTCCTTCCGGCTGCGGCCAAGAAGGCTTCGATTGTCGGGACATGTTCTGAGTTCGCGGTGAAGAGAGTCTCCGATGGCGCCTCGGTCCACTCCGGTACGGTGACAGGGCCGGTGCACCAGGACGACGTCAATCAGGATATCTGGATCGCGGATTTCTCCCAGTTCAACGGCACGGGCAAGTTCTACGTCGATGTTCCGGGGGTCGGACGCTCGATCGACTTTGAGATCGGCGACCGCGTGTATGATTTCGCCTACTACACTGCGATGAGAGGATTCTATCTCTGGCGCTGCGGCATGGCCATCGTGGGGGAGCACAACGGCATCCGCTATGCCCAGGGCGCGTGCCACACGGACGATGCCTACCAGGACTACATGGGCATCGACGACACCTCCAGGCGCGACGGCACGGGCGGCTGGCACGATGCCGGCGACTACGGCAAGTACACCGTCAACGCCGGTATCACCGTAGGCTGCCTCTTTATGGCCTGGGACCATTTCCAGGACAGGCTCAAGGGCATCTCTCTGAACATTCCCGACACAGCGCCGGGCTATCCCGATTTCCTCAAAGAGATCAAGTGGGAGACGGACTGGCTCCTGAAAATGGTCTACCCCGACGGTTCGGGGAGGGTCTCGCACAAGCTGACGCGATTGAACTTCTCGGGCTTCATCATGCCGGAGAAGGATGTGGAGAAGCGATACTTCACGGATTGGAGCACGGCGGCCACCGCCGACTTCGTCGCGATGATGGCGATGGCAGCTCGGTACTTCAAGCCCTACGACCCTGCGTATGCGGAGAAGTGTCTCGATGCGGCCAAGGTAAGCTATGCGTTCCTTACGAAGAACCCACAAGACAAGGGCTGGCGGCAATCGCAATTCAGCACCGGTGGCTACCAAACGGGCGACGCGGACGACCGGCTCTGGGCCGCTGCGGAAATGTGGGAGACCACGGGGAAGTCCGACTGCCTCAAGGACTTCGAGACGCGCGCCGCGGCGCCGGTCGCTTCCCGTCGTGGAGGCGGCGGCGATTCTACCGGCAAGGTGGACGAGGACTGGGATTGGGGTAACGTCAGAAACCTCGGGATGTTCACCTACGTCCTGTCTCAGCGGCAAGGGCGGAATCCGGAACTGCTCGAGGCCGTACGACGCGATGTGATTGCCACGGCCGACGCGATCGTCGCCAATGCCAACCGCGATGTTTACGGCCGGACCCTCCGTCGCTACTACTGGGGCTGCAACGGAACCATCGGCCGGCAGGTGTTGAACCTGCAGGTGGCTAACAAGATCACGCCCAAGCGGAAATATATCGACGCGTCTCTCGACGCGATAGCACATCTGTTCGGCCGGAACTTCTACAACCGCTCCTATGTGACCGGGCTCGGGATCGATCCGCCGATGCACCCGCACGACCGGCGCAGCGGCGCCGATGGCATCGAGGCTCCGTGGCCCGGCTATGTCGTTGGAGGCGGGCATCCGGGCGCTACCAACTGGAACGATGAGCAAGATGACTACCGAACCAACGAAATCGCCATCAACTGGCAGGCCGGCCTAGTCTACGCGCTCGCGGGGTTCGTGGGCGGTCAGTAGCCGGCCTTGGAGAGAAGGGCAACGCGATGAGAGTGTGTCGTATCGCTATTTGGCCGTTGATTGTGTTGTCGGGGTTTGGCTCTCTTGCCGCGGCGGCGGACTTGACGCTTCGTTATGCCAAGCCGGCCGAAAGCTGGGAACGGGAATCGTTGCCCATCGGCAACGGACGGTTGGGCGGGACTTTCTTCGGCGGCATTGCCTCGGAGCGACTCGCGTTCAACGAGATCAGCCTCTGGACCGGCAATGAAGACGTGATGGGCGCCTATCAGACTTTCGGCAATCTGAACATCAGCCTGCCCGGCCACGACAGTGGTGTGACGGACTATGTTCGCGAGCTTGACCTTGGCGACGGAATCGGACGCGTCAGCTATCGAGCCGGCGGAGTCACCTATGGCCGTCAATACTTCGCCAATCACCCCGCCCAGGTGATCGTCGTCCGCCTGACCGCCGACAAGCCCGGTTCTTACACAGGCGAAGTCGAGTTGGCCGACATGCACAATGCTCCCACTGTGGCCCAAGCGAATCGCCTGACCTCGACCGGCGCCTTGACGTTGGCAATAGCTCAGCCGAGACGCGGCCGGCGGGGCCAGCAGCCGACCAGCGGATCGCCGAGGACGATGGACCACGAGAGCCAGGTCATCGTGCTCAACGAGGGAGGTGCTCTCAGCGTCGATGGCGACAAGATCGCGTTCGAGAATTGCGACGCGCTGACTGTCCTGCTCGGCGCCGGCACGAGCTACATCCAGGACTACGAAAAGAAGTCCCAGGGCGAACATCCGCACGCGAGGCTGACGGCCCAGATGAACGCCGCCGCGGCCAAATCGTTCAGGCAGTTGCGCGACGAGCACGTCAGGGACTACCTCTCGCTCTTCGGCCGGGTCGAGCTGAACGTAGGCGAGACCACAGCGGCAACCAAGACCATGACGACCGACCAGCGGCTAATGGCATACGGCAAGGGCGGCAGTGATCCTGAGCTGGAAGCCACGGTATTTCAGTACGGCCGGTACCTGCTGATGTCATGTTCGCGTGACACGCTGCCGGCCAACTTGCAGGGTCTCTGGAACGACCGCAACGATCCGCCTTGGAACTCGGACTACCACACTAACATCAATATCGAGATGAACTACTGGCCCGCCGAACCGGCCAACCTTGGCGAATGTCACTTGCGACTGTTCGACTTCGTCCGGAGTCTCCGTGAGCCGTACCGGAAGGCGTCCGCGGCCCA
Organism: uncultured Pirellulales bacterium; assembly: GCA_964527825.1. Classification (GTDB taxonomy): domain Bacteria; phylum Planctomycetota; class Phycisphaerae; order Sedimentisphaerales; family Anaerobacaceae; genus JAFGLV01. Next base: position 6,946 of record CAZGRF010000021.1, on the reverse strand, counting down.
GTTTCCGCCACCCGAGGGTAAGCCGATGCGGGGCTGGACCGTCCGTACCGAGTCCAATCCCTTCGGTGCGATGGGCTACATCTGGAACATGGGCGGCAGTGCCTGGTACGCTCAGCATTTCTGGGAGCATTACGCCTTCACGCTGGACGAGGACTATCTCAGGACCGTCGCGTACCCGCTCATGAAGGAGATATGTGAGTTCTGGGAGGACCACCTCAAGACGCTGGACGACGGACGGCTGGCGGTCCCGAACGGCTGGTCGCCCGAGCACGGCCCGCAGGGCGTCGATGGCGTGACCTACGACCAGATGATCGTGTGCGACCTGTTCACCAACTACATCGAAGCAGCCGACGTGCTGGGTGTCGACAAGGACTACCGTGACAAGATCGCCGCGATGCGCGACAAGCTCGTCGGCCCGAAGATCGGTCGGTGGGGCCAGCTCCAGGAGTGGATGGAAGACATCGACGACCCGAACGACCAGCATCGTCACACGTCGCACCTGTTCGGGATCTATCCGGGCCGGCAGATCAACATGACGAAGACGCCGGAGCTTGCGAGAGCTGCGGCGGTTTCGCTGGCGGCTCGAGGTTCGACGGGTGACAGCCGGCGCAGTTGGACCTGGCCTTGGCGTTGCGCTCTCTGGGCGCGGCTCGGCGAACCGGAAAAGGCGCACGAGATGGTCCGGGGCCTGCTTACCTACAACATGCTGCCCAATCTGTTCGCCAATCATCCGCCCATGCAAATGGACGGCAACTTTGGGATCACCGCGGCGATTTGCGAAATGCTTCTGCAAAGTCAGGCCGGCGAAGTCAACCTTCTGCCTGCGCTGCCTTCAGTATGGCCGACGGGTTTGGTCAAGGGCTTGCGCGCCCGTGGGGCGTTCGAGGTGGACATTCGCTGGAAAGACGGCAGGCTGAGCAGCGCGACCATCCGCAGCGTTGGAGGCCGCCAGTGCAAGGTCCGTTATGGAGACAAGGTGGTTGACGTCACGCTGGCGCCTGGTCAGTCGTGTTCGCTGGACGGCGCATTGAATCGAAAGTAGCCGGACCACTCGCGGGAAATATCTGCGTGTCAGGGAGTAAGACGGTGAGAGCGAAAGCGAACAGGACGCTGATCCATTTGATCACTGTCGCCGCAGTAGCGGGTGTCGGCCGGGCGGGGCAGCCTTCCCGCCGCAGCTTTGCGCCGGGAGAGGTTTGGCCCGACGCGAACGGCACATCCATCCAGGCGCACGGCGGAGGCGTTATCATCCGCGATGGCACGTGCTACTGGTACGGCGAGGACCGCACACCCGGCAGGCAGACGAGCGTCTCCTGCTATTCGTCCACCGACCTGTACCACTGGAAGCATGAGGGTGTGGTGTTCACGCGTGACGCATTGCCTGGAGACATCCGCAGGTCCACGTTCATCGAGCGTCCCAAGGTCATCTACAACGCCAAGACCGGCAAGTATGTCCTGTGGGCGCATCTCGAACAACGCGGCTATCATTTCGCGGAGGCGGGTATTGCAGTCGGTGACCAGCCGGCCGGACCGTTCACGTTCGTGCGCCACCTACGGCCGGTCCAATACGACTTTGGTTATCCCGAGAGCGATCCCGACCGGCAGAAGGAACTCGGCGGCACCTATCGCGACATGAATCTCTTCGTCGACGACGACGGCAAGGCTTACGCGTTCTACGCATCCGAGGGCAACTGGACCATGTACGTCGTGCGTTTGAACGACGAGTATACTGGACCCGAGACGCCGATGGTGGAAGGCAAGACGTGGGCCCGCGTCCTGGTCCGCAAGATGCGCGAGGCGCCGGCGCCGTTCAAATACAAGAATCGCTACTATTTGATCACCTCCGCGTGCACCGGCTGGCGACCCAACGCGGCCGACTGCGCGGTGGCGGACAACGTCCTCGGTCCCTGGGAATCGAAGGGCAATCCATGCGTCGGCCCGGAAGCGGACCTGACGTTCCACACGCAGAGCACGTGCGTTCTCCCGGTTGCCGGCAAGCCTGGCTGCTTCATCTACATGGGGGACCGCTGGACGCCGCGACGCTTGTATGACTCGCGCTACGTCTGGCTGCCCTTCACCATCGGCGATGACGGCAGCTTCACCATCAAATGGCTTGACGAATGGGACCTGAGCTATTTCGATAGGCAATGATGGTCACGGACGTGCATGGTCCATGTCGGAGTGATATCGGATGGGATATCGTATGAAGTCTTTCTGCCGGTCTGCTTTGATGCACGCGATTGTCATGGTTCTGTTGGCAGCGTGTGGCTGCGCTGCCCAGGATTCTCGTTATGTATCCAAGGTCTGGGTGGCGGACAACGGCGACGGGACATACAAGAACCCTGTTCTCTTCGCAGACTACTCCGACCTGGACGTGGTCCGGGTCGGCGCGGACTTCTACCTGACCGCTTCCAGTTTCAACTGCGTTCCCGGCCTGCCCATCCTGCATTCGCGGGACATGGTCAATTGGGAGATCATCGGCCATGCCATCCAGCATTTCGCGGATAGACGATTTGACACGCCGCAACACGGCAATGGGATCTGGGCGCCGTCGATCCGCTATCATGACGGCTGGTTCTGGATCTTCGTCGGTGATCCCGATGCCGGCGTCTTGATGACCAAAGCGAAAGACCCGGCCGGACCCTGGACGCCGCTGCACGTGGTCAAAGAGGGCAAGGGCCTGATCGACACCTGCCCACTGTGGGACGACGACGGCAATGCCTATCTCGTCCATGCCTGGGCCCATAGCCGCGCGGGCATCAACAGCATTCTGACAGTCAGCCGCATGAGCCCCGACGGCACGCGGCTACTCGACAAAGGCACGATGGTCTACGATGGCCGCAACGGCGTGGCGCCGACGGTCGAGGGGCCGAAATTCTACAAGCGAAACGGGTACTACTACATCTTCGCGCCCGCCGGTGGGGTCGAGCATGGCTGGCAACTGGCGCTGCGGTCGAAGAATGTCTTGGGCCCGTATGAAGCCAAACGGGTGCTGGAGCAGGGCTCAACAGATATCAATGGCCCGCACCAGGGTGGCTGGATCGAACTGGACAGCGCCGAGGATTGGTTCCTGCACTTCCAGGATCACGGTGCGTACGGCCGCGTGGTCCATCTGAACCCGGTGCGCTGGGTCGATGACTGGCCACTGATGGGCGTCGACCTGGACGGCAACGGTGTCGGGGAGCCCGTGACCGGTTACGAGAAACCGAACGTTGGCAGGACGTGTCCCATCGTGACTCCGGCCGAGACCGATGAGTTCAATTCGGAGCGCTTGGCGCTGCAATGGCAGTGGCACGCGAATCCACGGGAAGGCTGGAGTTCTCTGGCGGCGCGGCCCGGCTGGTTGCGCATGTTCGTGATTCCGGCGCCTGCCGGCGCGGTCAACCTCTGGCCGGTCCCGAATCTGCTGTTGCAGAAGTTCCCTGCGCCGAAGTTCACAGTGACAACAAGTCTCGATTGCAGCGAGCTGGCCGTCGGTGCGAAAGCAGGTCTGCTGGTGATGGGCCAGTCCTATGCTTGTCTGGCCGCAGAAAAGACGCCTTCTGGCCTTCGGCTGGCGAACCTGACTTGTGATGATGCCAGGGAAGGGGACGAAGAGGCTGAGGTCGGCAGTATCGAGCCTGTGGGGGAGTCGATTCGGTTGCGGGTCGAAGTTGGCAACGGCGCCGTCTGCCGTTTCAGTTGCAGTCTCGATGGCAGGAGATTCATCCCGGTCGGCCCACCCTTCACGGCGCAGCCTGGCCGATGGATCGGCGCCAAGGTCGGACTGTTCTGCCTGGGCGCTTCAGAAATGCAGAAGGGCGGCCACGCGGATTTCGACTGGTTCCGAGTTGAATAGGGAATGAGGAGTCTGTGCACATGAACGGTAGGGCGGTTGTTGTCGCTATCTTGCTATTCGCAGCGAGCGTGGCGTCGAGCGCTGCGCTCGACTTCGATTTCGACTGGCGGTTCAGCAGGGGTGACTTTGCTACCGCGATGGTGCCGGCCTTCGACGACTCCGGCTGGCATACAGTGAACGTGCCTCATGACTGGAGTGTGGAAGGGCCGTTCCGTGGTGACTATGCCAGCGGGACCGGATATGCGCCTGGGGGAATCGCGTGGTATCGCAAGCACTTCGCACTCGACCCGGCCGACGAGGGCAAGCGTATCGCCATCGAATTCGACGGCGTATACCACAACTCCGAGGTCTGGATCAACGGCCAGTTCGTCGGGCGCCGCCCGTATGGATATATCAGCTTTCAGTACGACCTGACGGGCTTTCTGAAGCTCGGCGAAGACAACGTGATCGCCGTTCGTGTAGACCATACCAGGTTCGCCGACTCGCGCTGGTATACCGGCTCAGGCATTTACCGGCACGTGCGCCTGCACATCGACGACAAGCTCCATATCGGTCAGTGGGGAGTCTGTGTCACGACGCCTCAAATCGATGAAGACTCGGCTCTTGTCCGCGTCGAAACCACCGTCAGGAACGATTACGACCAAGCCAAGGATTTCTCGCTGCAATCGACGATTCTCGCGCCGAATGGTCGCGAGATAGCCAGCCTTGGCACATCGGCAGCCGTAGACCCAGAACGAGAGCAGACTCTTGTCTCACAGATCAAGATCGGGATGCCGCAACTCTGGTGTCTTGAGTCACCCTCGCTGTATACGCTGAGAAGCCGGGTATCCGTCGGCGCGACTGTCATCGACGAAGTGACGACGCCCTTCGGGATTCGCACGATTGAGTTCGATCCCGACAAGGGGTTCTTTCTCAACGGCCGGTCGATGAAGCTCAAAGGTGTTTGTCTACACCACGACGCAGGTTGCCTCGGCGCCGCCGTGCCTGACAAGGTCCTGGAACGGCGGCTGCGCCTGATGAAAGAGTTGGGCGCCAACGCGATTCGCACCAGTCATAACCCGCCGGCCCCGGAACTGCTCGATATATGCGACCGTCTTGGCCTGCTGGTCATGGACGAAGCCTTCGACGAGTTCACGCCGCCCAAGAATAAATGGACTGTGGGCTGGAATGCCGGCCAGCCCAGCAAGTTCGGATACGGCGAGGTCTTCGCTCAATGGTCCGCGACGGACGCCGCGGACATGGTCCGGAGGGACCGTAACCATCCGTGCATCATCATGTGGAGTATCGGCAACGAGATCGACTACGCCAACGATCCGTTCTCGCATCCGGTCCTGGGTAATGAGTATCGCCCCGAGAACCCGCCTGCCGAAAACCTGGTCAGGTACGCCAAGCCGCTGGTCGAAGTCGTCAAGAAATGGGACCAGACGCGTCCCGTCACCATGGCGCTGGCGAACATTCGGATGTCCAACGCGGTCGGCTTGCCTGAGCTGCTCGATGTGGTCGGCTACAACTACCAGGAGCAGTATTACCAAGCCGACCACCAGACGTATCCGAGACGTTTTATCTACGGCAGCGAGAACGGTGACGCGTACAGCGCCTGGCTGGCGGTCCGCGATAATGACTACGTCGCCGGCCAGTTCCTCTGGACGGGAATCGACTACCTGGGCGAAGCGTCGCGGTTTCCCAACCGCGCCAACGGCACCGGGCTGCTGGATATGTGTGGCTTCAAGAAACCGCTCGCCTGGTTCCGCCAGAGTTTGTGGAGCGACGAGCCCATGGTCTACGTATGCGCTTCAGCCCGTGGCGGCGGCAGGGGGCGCGGCATGCGAGGGCGCGAGAGTTGGAACTGGCCCGAAGGCGCTACTGTCACGGTCGTCGGCTACACGAATTGTCCCGAAGTTGCATTGACCTTGAATGACAAGCTCGTCGGAACGAGATCTCTGTCGGAAGCGCGGCAGGGCGCCTTGATGTGGCAGGTCCCGTACGAGCCAGGCATCCTCAGGGCTGTCGGTCGTACTGACGGCAAGGACGCCTGCGAATTCACATTGAGGACCGCCGGCGCGGCAAAGCGAATCACGTTGTCGCCTGACGCAGTCCGGCTGACGGCCGATGGCAGGGACATCTGCCACCTGGCGTTTCAAATTACCGACGCTGGCGGCGTTCGCGTCCCGGACGCCGATCACGAAGTGACATTTGACGTTGGTGGACCCGCTGAGATCATAGGCATTGAGAACGGGGACCTCAGCAGCCTGGAAGACCCCAAGGACCATGTTCACAAAGCCTATCAGGGCCAGGGTCTGGCTATCTTCCAGTCCGCTCGCCAAGCGGGCAGGGTGCGAGTGACGGCGCGGGCCGAGGGTCTTGAGGCGGCATCCGTCGAAATCGCCGTCGATACGCGGTAGCCGTGAATAGGGAGGCGGCATCTATGTTAACGGGCAAGACGCTTCGACTGGGTGCCCTCGCCGGGGGTGCGGCTTGTTTCCTGGCGGCGGGGCAGGTCGTGGCCGCGGAATCTGCAGGACCGCATCTTCGCACGCAAGGTACAGCGACTCAGCTCATCGCGGAGGGCAAGCTATGCCGCTATCGGTAAGGTCTGCGATTCAGAAGCGCGGAAACGAGAAGGGAATACATCATGACACGAGGCAAATACACTACAGTCATTCTGGCCGGGTTTCTCTCGGCCGGCTGTGTTGCGACGGCAGCGGACGGACGGCCCGAAGCCGCCAAGCGCTATGTCATCGCGGACCACGGGGCTGTCGGCGATGGTCGGACGCTGAACACCAAGGCCATCCAGTCGGCGATTGACAAGTGCGCCTCCGACGGCGGTGGCACCGTCGTCGTACCGGCCGGCACGTTCGTCAGCGGAGCGATCTTCCTCAAGCAAGGTGTGAACCTGCATATCGAGAGGGACGGCGTGTTGAAAGCGGTCGTCGATCGTAGCGCCTTTCCGCAGGTGGACTCCCGCTGGGAGGGAGTGGAGCAGCAGTGGATTTCCGCGTTTGTCAGTGCTTTCGACATGACCGGTTTCACCCTGACGGGCGAGGGTATGATCGACGGATCGGGTGACGTCTGGCTCAAAGAAGCGCATCCGCGTCCGCGCCTGATCGC
>CAZGRF010000020.1:9249-17299 GCA_964527825.1 uncultured Pirellulales bacterium | reverse complement strand
CTGATAGAAGCCGTGCTGGCCATGGTGATTCTCAGCATGGCGGCTGCCGGAGTCCTTCTGCCTGCTGTCAGCGGCGCCTCGGTGCGGGCGGACGGTCTGCATCGGACCCTGGGGGCGATGTTGGCCAACGACTTGGTCGAGCAGATTGTCAACACGCCGTTCGGCGACATCGTTGTCGAGTACAATTACACCGAGGACCCGGGCCAGCTAAAGGACGCAAGCGGTGCCACATTCACGGATTCGATGTATGCCAACTTCAGCAGAGAGGTGAGCTGTCGCGAGGTGAATTATGTGCCTGGGCAGACGGAAGAGTCACCCACGCCGTATTTCTTCATCCTTGCCACGGTGAGAGTCTCTTATCTGGGACAGGAATTGGCGAGTATAGATCGCCTAATAAGCAGGTGATGACGATGGCCCGCCCCTCGCTGGGGCAGGTTCCATCGGGCTTTCGACAGCCGTTGGCCGGGAGGGGCAGATCGATATCTGCGCTGTCCCGGCCGTCGGCGCGCCGGCTCGGTATCTCTGGATGCACTAATTGAGCATTGGGAATAGCATTTGATGCGGACAACCCGTGACATCAAAGGTCTGACACTCGTTGAGCTTCTGGTGGCTCTTGTCGTGACGAGCATCATCCTCTCGGGTGTTGCGACCTTGGCGTTTGCCATGAATGCGGCCAGCAATGCCGGAGACGACGTGGCGATGAGCCAGGCCCGGCTCCGCTACGCGACGCTCCGTCTTCTGGACCTGATCCGGGACTGCAACCTGATCTGCGCTGCGCCGGACAATGACCTCGTTGTGTGGAGAGCAGACGACAACGGCAACAACCTCATCGATGTCGACGAGATTGTCTATATCGAGCGGGGGGCGGACCTGAGCATGTTGCGTCTGTGCTCCTTCGAGACCGCTGGCAGTCACCTGATGACACTCAGTGACCTCGCGGACGCCGACACCAAATCATCGCTGATATCCGGCTACGACGAACAGTTCATTCTTATAATTCCCGACTGCAACCAGGTGAGCTTTACTTGCCACCGGGACGACATCGACGATCGACTGCCCCAGACGAAGCGAGTGACGATTGCATTCGACTTGACTGAAAACGGCGGCGTGCATCATTACGAGATTAACGCGACGTTGCGTGCCTGGGCCGGCCATCTGCTCAATGAGAATGGGACTGCCCTCGTTGAGAAAGACGACGATTAGGAACACGGCGCAGCGAACCCGTGTAGAAGGAAGGCGGGAAATGCCTGACCCCATCAACCATCCACCGTTAGTGGCCCATCGCAAGGGCGTGGTGCTTCTTGCGGTCCTGTTCGTTGTCATGGCCGTGACTGTCATTTCATTGGGCATTCTCGCCCGCGGTGACGTGGAATTGGCCTGTGGACAGAACATGACCCTGCGCGCGGAGATGGACCAGTTGGCCGCTTCGGGGCTCCAGCACGCCCGCGGCCTCGTGCTGCATCCCCAGGAGGTATCTTCAGAGTACTGGACGGGAGCTACCGATCTGCAACTTGACGCGAGCGGTCGAGACTTCTACGACGTCAGTATAGATCTTGATGAATCGAATCCGAACGATCGCTGCAATTATACGATCCAATGCAAAGCCTACCGACGGAACGGTGCGGATGAGGTAGGCTGCAGCCGCGTCTCGGCCGGGCTGCGGCTGGACCCCTGCATCGCCTTCTGGAGCGGCGCCACTACCACGACGCTTATGCCCGGCCTGACCATTCACGGGGATATCTATTGCAGCGGCACTCTCAGCAGCCATGGGACGGTCAACGGGGATGCGTTTGCCGGTGGTATGATAACAGGCGATTTCCTGGGCCAGAAGAACCAGTCGGTCACACAGGAGCCTGTGGGGTGGCCTTTCGGAGATGAAAGCGCGACAGATGTCATGGATTCCTTCAAGACACACTATAGTTGGCAATCCGTTGCATCAGAGACGTGTTCCAGTGACTTGGGGACTTCAGGTACAACGCGTCTGTTCTATCGTGAAGGTGACCTTATCTTGAGCGATGGCGCTACCGTCAACGGCATGTTGCTCGTCAGCGGCGATCTGACGATTCGGGGTGACGATGTAACGCTGGTCGCAGGGAAGAACGTGCCGGCTCTGTATGTAACCGGCGACCTGATTGTTGAGGACGTCGATAACCTGCGTATCACCGGCTTGGTGGTGGTGGACGGGAACGTCCGGATCAGTGCGGGGGCGTCCGATATCGATGTCGTCGGCGGGCTGGCCGTGGATGGCACACTGGTTGAGACGGCCCCGGATTCACCGGACAATAGGTACGATGGGATTGTCTATGGGACTCCTGCATGGTGTCCTGGCGAGGGGCAAGTAGGCGGGGCTCTGTGTTTCGACGGTAGCAACGACTACATTGAGGTGGAAAGCGAGTCTCCGTTTGATTTGACAAGCGAAATCACGGTGGCGGCGTGGATCAAAGTGAATGCATTCAACCGGAGCTTCCAGGCCATCGTGACGAAGGGCGACAGCGCCTGGCGGATTCAGAGGTGGTCCAACACCAACCGCATCGAGTTCGCCTGCACGGGGTTGTCGGACATACCTGGTGCATACGGAAGCCTTGTAGGCGACGACAATGTGAATGACAATCAGTGGCATCACGTGGCCGGCGTTTATGACGGCAACAACGTCTACCTGTACGTGGACGGGAATCTCGATGCGTCCGTGCCTACGCCTGCTTCGGATCCTATTGGTACGAACGACTGCAGGGTCATGATCGGCAAGAACGCCGAGAAGTCGGACAGGCTCTGGAACGGCTGGATCGATGACGTTCGCATCTATGATCGAGGTCTTACTGCGGAGGAGATCGCCGTCATCAAGTCCGGAGACGCGGTGGCTGGGTTGGTGTCGCAGTGGCGGCTCGATGAGCCCGGTGCGGATGTGACATTGACGGCGGACCCCGCCAAAGCGGCAGTTGTCATCCGGCCCGGCGGGAGCCCGGAGCACTGGAGTCCGGCGGCGGGCGCCTTCTTCAAGAACGTTTGCAGAGAGCAGCTTTGAGAGGACCAGACATGCCTTGGCGTCTCGGTGCGAGCACCAGCTTATCGGTCTTGGGGGGCCGCAAGCGAAAAAACACGATGGTTACAGACCGTGCCGAGCGGAAGCCTCGTCGGAGGTTCGGTCGGCGTCTCGTGTTGTCGCGCCGAAGCCGACGACTGTGGGCAGGGGCATTTTTGAGGACTTTGACGGCGGAACGTATGGCGTGTGACGGTCGCACTGCTTGCCGGGCCCGTTGCCATGAGCCCGGAACGGCCGGCAGCGCGAGCAGCGGTGTGTCGACAGGGGCGCTCGAGATGACGGCCGGCGCCGCGGATCGATCTCAGATTAAGCCACTGCCCGGACAGGCCGAATAGAGAGTGGAGGCAGGGTGAATGATGCGTTGGAATGCAAAAGCACAGACGGTCGAGCTGACAGGACGCAGTGCCGTGTCTCGCGGTATTGCCGGAAGGTCGAGTGTAGCAGGTGCGCACCGATGCCGCGATGACAGGGCCTGCAGGAGGATGCGCCGCGGCCGCTCGAGCGCGCGTGAGGGTGTAGGCTTCACGCTCATTGAACTCATGATCGTTATCGTCATTATCGGCATCGCCGCCGCCATCGCCATCCCCATGATGTCATCGGCCGCCAGTTTCCAGATTCGTGCCGCGGCCAACATGGTCGCCGCCGATTTGGAGTATGCCAAGAGCATGGCGATCAGCCGGGGGCAACCTTTTTCGGTGGTGTTCGATCCCACAAACGAAAGCTACGAAATCCGGGACAAGGACGGCGTTGTCATTGACCACCCCGTCAAGAAAGGCTTCACGTACACGGTGGATTTTGGCAGTGACACGCGACTTGACCAAGTCGATTTGGACACAGTCAATTTCGACGGCACAACGACCGTTACCTTTGACTATCTCGGGAGCCCCTACACCAGTGGCGGTCCGCTGAACAGCGGAACCATCAAGCTACAGGCGGGCGATGATGCTGCGAAGTCTGTCAAGGTCGAACCTGTGACAGGATACATCTCCATCGTGGATAATTGAGTAACCCGATATGCTGATGTCGAATTGGACGGTGATGAATAAGAAGGTCTTGCCCATAGGGTTGGACATCGGCCACAGTTCCGTCAAGATGGTTCAGTTGGTGCTGGCCGATGATGGCGTCAGGGTGCTGGCGGCACAGCGGTCCTTTCTGCCCCCACATTCAGATGATGACGATGCCACTCGACAAGATCTCATCACTCAAGCCATCAGACAGTTGTTGACCCATGGTGGCTTCAAAGGGCGCAATGTGGTCTCCGCCTTGCCCAACGACAAGCTCCGGATCACTTCCTTGCGGCTTCCGGAAGCCGAGGCGCCCCATGCGGAAAAAACGCTCCAGCGAGAAGCGGCTCAGCGATTTGGCTTAGATCCGAAAGCAGACGCCATCAGCTACGTGCTTGCCGGCAGCGTACAGCAAGGCGATGAGCTGAAGAACGAATACATTCTTTTCGCCGCCGAGAACGAGGCGATCCGGAATCATATCGCTCTACTTGAGCGTACGCGCCTCAAGCCCACCGGCATCGACGCGGTTCCGTGCGCGTTGTTCAGAAATTTCGAACGGACGATGCGACGTCAGGAGGATAGGGAGCGGACGGTCATCTTCATCGACGTCGGCCATCGCTACACGACGGTTGTTATTGGCCGTGCCGGTGAGATTTGCTTCGTCAAGCAGTTGGCGTTCGGCATGGCGCGCTTCAGCGAAGATGTGGCTTCGCAACTGGATGTGTCCGTGGAGGACGCAGAGTCCCTCCGTTTGAAGCTGCGGAACGGAGAACCGTTGGATGCCTCCACGCATCAGCTTGTGGCCGACACCGTGACCGCTACGGCGGAACAACTGGCCGCCGAGATCTCGTTGTGTTTGCGATACTACACCGTTACGTTCCGTGGCCGGCGCGTCGAGCGGGTCGTTGTGGCCGGCGGTGGGGCCCATGACACGACCATGCTGGATATCATCAAACGGCGTCTGGGTATTGAGACGGAAGTGGCCGAGCCCCTGCGAGGCTTCGATCTCGGTGGTATCGTGCGCGACGGGAGCCACCCCGATTCGTTCGCGGACTTTGCGCTCGCCGTCGGGCTCAGTCTCAAAGGGTGGGGAACGCCTGTGCGACCACATGACCAATCGGATGCTCGGCCTGAACCTGTGCTCGAAGGTGAGTTATCGTGAAAGAGATTGATTTCCTTCCAGAATGGTACAAGGAGGGCAAACGCCGGCGCACCTACATGCGCCGGCAGTACGTCGCCCTGACGGTGATCTTCTTGACGATGTTGACCTACAACCTGACTGCCGAGCATAGGATCGCCAAGGCAAGCGCTGCTGTGTCGCGGCTGGAGGACCAGCGCATCCGAGCCGAGCATGTAATGCTCGAATTCAATAGGATCAGCAAAGAACTTGGCGAGCACCAAACAGAGGCAAACGCGCTCAAGCGAATCGACTCAAGAGTCAATCTGGGGGCGGTCTTGGCTGAGATCAGCCACGTCATCGGCGATCGTGTGATCTTGAGCCGGGTGGAGTTTGTTTCGGAGGCTCTCTCCGAGGAGGACAAGAAGGCGCAGAGCAAAGGCGGTTCGACCGTCCGGACGGTCGGCAAGTCGAGCAGCACGGCGAAACAGATCCCCTTGGGGAACGTGAGATTCCGAATCGTGCTGGCGGGCGTGGCTATCGACCCGGCTGACGTTGGGGAGCTGGTCTGCAGGCTCGATGACTCTCCGTATTTCCGACGGGTCTACCCGTCATATTCCCGCAATGGTAAGGTAAGTGTCTCTATGAAAGAGGGGAAGGAGCCGGAAGGGCGTGAGACGGGCCAGATCTCCACGGATGCCAGAGAGACGCTTCAGATCAGCGAGTTCGAGATTACCTGCTATCTGGCCAACTATGAAGAAATCGGTGCCTGATGAACAAGACAAGGTCCAGTCCGTTGCCGCAAAGACAGCAGATGTGGGTATACGTGGTCGGCGTTCTGTTTCTCGCTGATTTCGTCTTCTACGGATACCTGCCTTCGCATCGGCGCCTGCAGTCTCTGGAACAGGCGAAAGCGCAGCAGGAGCGTCTCATTCAGACAACCGAATCCCAGGAACGCGCGTTGCCCGCGCTCGAGCAGGGTCTCAGGACTTTGGAGAAGACTGTCCTGCGCTACGACGACAATGTTCCCGCGGAGAGAGCGCTGGGACTCTTCTTGGGTCAGATCGCCGACATCATGACAGCGCATTCTCTGACGGATCAAGTGGTGGAACCCGGAAGGGAAGCTCGGGCGGACGAACTGAGTTGTATTCCGGTTCGCATGGACTGCAAGGGCAGCCTGAATGGCATCTTCGGATTTTTCAATGACCTGCAGAGTCTGGGCAGGCTCATACGCATTGAGAGGGTCACACTGAAAAACGACGCCGACTATACCGGCCAGGTCACGATGAAGACAGAGGCGGTGATCTTTTATCGGTCCCAGAAGCAACAGGGGACGGACGACCTAGCCGGCGTTATATCGCGGGGTGCAACGAGAAATGACACATAATGGAAAGAACAGAATCGGGGCCGCCAATCAGGTATTGCGGCACGTAATGGCCGACCGCAAGAAAAGCGTGCTGGCGATCGCGCTCATAACCGTCATGCTTGTGATGTGGGTCCGGGTCCTGACGGGGCGAAAGCCCAAGCCGGCCGCCGCCACGACGGTTCCGCAACAGGAGAAGGCCAGTGAAAGCAAGCCGCAGATGAGCGTCAGGTTCATTGAGTTGCCCAGGATCGAAGGGCGAAACGACTGCATCAGTCGAGATTTCTTCTCTGCCGAGGCCTTGACGGGTTTTCGCAGAGACGATGCGTCATCGGGACGTACAAGCACTGACCCAGAAGTACGCAATGTCTCATCAGGGCAGGTTCAAGAAGTGGTTGCCAGAGTGGCACAGAAACTCAAGTTGGAGGCCGTGCTGTTGAGTGAGGACCCCAAGGCATTTGTCAACGACCAGCTTCTGCAAGTGGGCGACACACTCACCATCAAGGACGGCACGACCATCTATGTATTCGAAGTATTGCGGATTCAGACAGATTCAGTGCTTGTTAGATGTAGCGACAGACAACTGACGCTGAAGATAGCGCAGTCACCTGACGTGAGCGATTAGTTGATTTGATCTAGGAAACAACTGGTGCAAACCCAGTCCGATATTGGGAATCCAGAAGAACGGGAGTAAGACTATGTATCATAACGACAAGACTACTGGGGCCTCTTTCGCCTGGGCGATCAGGCTGCTGCCTATTGCAGTGGTACTCGCGATTGCGACGGTGCTCGGCGCCGCTCAGGGTGACACCGTGGCCCCTGTTCCAGACGTTCCCATGGATAGTGTGACCGTCGATCCGAATCAGGCGCAAGTCGAAGGCGACCTGATCAAATTCATCGCGTTCCAGAAGGAAAGCAACATCAAAGACGGGTTGCGGTTATTGGCGGCGTTGTGCAAGAAGAACATCGTGCCGTCAGCGGGTGTGGACGGTCCGCTAACCGTGAGTCGTCTGTACGGCGTGACCTTCGATGAAGCTCTTCAGGCTGTGCTCGGCTACGGTTTCAAGTATGAGCGCGACGGTGATTTCATCAAGGTCTACACCGCAGAGGAATACAGGAAGATCAAGGCAGATCCCGAACGGATGGTCCACAAGGTCATCACCCTGTATTACATCAGCGCAACCGAAGCGGCCAACTTGATCCGTCCGGTGCTCAGTGACGAGGCGAAGATCCAGACCACCACAGCCGCCGAGAAAGGCGTCTCGGGCGGCGAGAGCAGCGTCAGTGCCGGAGGCGGAGGCGACAACATCGCCGGCAACGACATGATTGTCGTCTTTGACTTCCCGGAGAAGATCGCAAAGGCCGAACAGGTCATCCGCGACGTCGATGTGAAACCCAAGCAGGTTCTGATCGAAGCGGCCATCATGTCGGCCACGTTGAACGAAACCACCCAGTTTGGAATCGACTGGAACGCGTTGCGCGGCGTGGCCATAACCGACTACGCCGTGAGTCTGGGGGGAAAAGGC
>CAZGRF010000020.1:0-9239 GCA_964527825.1 uncultured Pirellulales bacterium | reverse complement strand
ACCTATGGTTTTGCCCGCACGCCCGGGTCGACGGGATTGACCATCGGGCTTTCCTCCAAGAACGTAGAGGCCATTGTCACGGCACTGGAAACGGTTGCCGACACCACGCTGCTGGCCAACCCGAAGATTCTCTCCGTCAACAAGCAGGAAGGCATCGTGTACATCGGACGCAAGATCGGGTACCAAGACACGAGCACGACCACTCTCACGGGGGGAACGACGGCGTCCGTCAAATTCCTGGAGACCGGTACGCGTCTGGCGTTTCGCCCGTACATTGCTGGGGATGGATACATTCGTATGGACATCTATCCCAAGGACAGTACGGGCACGCTGAAGCAGAACAACATCCCGGATGAGACGTCGACCGAACTGAGGGCAAATGTCGTCGTGAAGGACGGGGAGACGGTCGTCATCGGCGGGTTGTTCCGTGACAGTGTGACCACCAGCCGGTCACAGGTGCCGGTTCTCGGCAACGTACCTGTGCTCGGGCGTCTGTTCCGCGGCACCACTGATACCGTGGAACGCCAAGAGGTGATCGTCATTCTGACACCTCACATCATTGAAGAGCCGTGTCAGGCCGACGGTGCCGATCGTGCCGAGGATATCCGGCGAAAGATGGACGGCGCCAGGCACGGCACGCAGTGGTTCGGGCGCGCCAGGCTGGCGGAAGACGCCTATGCAAAAGCCGCCAGGTTCTATCTCGAAGGGGACGTGGATAGCGCTGTTTTCCATGTCCGGATGGCGCTCCTGATGCGGCCGACCTATCTGGAAGCTCGCCGGCTCTACGAGCGGATCATCGCCGAGACGGACCCGGAAGAGCTCAAGAGGATCGACAGCATCGTCGAGCAGGCGATCGACCAGCAGGAGTCCAGGAATTGGCAAAGGTAGTAGTGGCCGCGTGGCCATGAGATTCAAGGCCCGGTCAGCGGGTTCGGAGGATTTGTCTTGAGACGTAGAGAAAGCTCAGTCTGGGCCGCGATGGTCATCGTGGTCGCTGCCATGTGCGTCGCGGCCCTCACCGAGCTGTTCGATTCTGGTATTGCAGCAGGGTGGCATAGCTTGTTCACTGTGCTGCGGGTCATCGCCGTCGGCATTGGAACTGTAGGCGTGACCTTTGTCGGCTTGGCTTATGTTCGGCTGGCCCGCGCGGTCACGTCCCTAGCTGAGCAGTTCCCGTTGGATCCGACCAAGCAGCGCGGCGTCTCGAACTCGCAAGGGCCTGAGGGGTTGAGCCACGCAGTCAACGCTCATCTTCAGGACCGCGATGCGCAAATCCGCCGGTTGGAGGCCGAACTCAAGGATTTGCGGATACAGTCCCAGTTGTCCGAAAGACGGGAGCGGCACACAGAGGCCATCATATACAGTCTGCGCGATGCCGTCGTCGTGACCGACGAATCGGGCCGGCTCCTGATGGCCAATGAACCAGCCGCCCAACTCTTCGGGTTTGACGCACGGAAATCTTGTCACAAGCCTTTAGCCGAAGTTGTCGGCCGAGAGCACGATGACTTCGTCGAGTTCCTACAAACGACTAGGCGGAGCGGTGTTGAGGCCACCCGGCGAGAAATGCAGTTTTCCAGGCCGGACGGTCCACACACATTCGACACGATTGTCTCGTGCGTGCATGAGCGAGGCCGGGTTTCCGGCGTAGTAGCTGTGCTGCATGATATCACCCGGGAGAAGGAGATCTCCCGGATGAAGAATGACTTCGTCAGCCACGTATCGCATGAGCTGAAGACGCCGCTGGCGTCCATCACCGCCTACTCCGAGATGCTGGCCGATGGCGAGGCGGACGACGAGCACACGCGCAAGGAGTTCTACGCCATCATTCAGAACCAGGCACAACGCCTCAACCGGCTGATTGAGGACATTCTCAACGTCTCACGCATCGAGTCGGGTCTGATCAAAGTCCATAAGGAACCCGTCAGCCTAACCATTCTCATTGAGCAGCAGATGCAGATGATCAAGAGCTATGCTGAGGAGAAGAGCATCACGGTCACCGGGCAGAAGCCCATTGTCTATGACCAAGTCTATGCGGACAAGGACATGATCTCCCAGGTTGTCGTGAACCTGCTCAGCAACGCCATCAAGTACACGCCGTCAGGAGGCGCCGTTGACATTGAGACACAGGTGAATGAAACGGATGGGCTGGCCCGCGTCACGGTGGCAGACACGGGCGTGGGAATTCCCGCCGATGAGATCGGTCACGTGTTTGACAAGTTCTACCGTGTCCAGGCGAACAACAAACAGGCGAAGGGGACCGGCCTTGGTCTAAACCTGGTCAAGCAGATAGTCGAAAAGGTGCACAATGGCCGCGTGTTTGTGACCAGCCAGGTAGGGGTGGGCAGCACATTCGGTTTTGAGCTGCCCTTGGCCACACCGGAACGGGTGGAAACGGCCTGACATCGGATGATTTCGTACGAGGCCACGGAGGAGAAAGCTTCCAATTTCCAGTTTTGGAGAGGATGAAAATGACGGGCAAGAAAGTGCTGATTGCAGATGATGAAGCTCACATTATCCATGTGGTCGCTATCAAACTGCGCAATAACGGCTACGAGGTGATCTGTGCCAGCAACGGCGCTGAGGCCTACGACCTTGCGTGCGGAGAGAAGCCTGATATTGTTGTCACTGATTACCAGATGCCCTTTATGACCGGCATCGACCTGATCGAAAAGCTGCGGAAGAACGAGCAGACGAAACGCCTTCCGGTTGTCCTTCTGACCGCGCGCAGCTTTGCCATTTCCGATGAACAGAAGGAGTCACTCGCGGTCGAGGAATGTCTAAGCAAACCGTTCAGCCCGAGGGAATTGCTGAAGACGATCGAGGATATTCTCTATCAGCGCGCGGTGGCCTCGAAGTGCTGATGTTATCGGCATGCCCTGCGAACGCAACACGCTGCAACCCGACCCACCAGTGGAAGTGGTTATGCCAAAGACGACGGTACGAGAATTGAACCGCAACCAGCGACGTGATCTGGAGAGACTGGGCGAAGGCATGACGCGGCTTGGTGTCAATTTTGCCGTCGTGGATGCAAAGAGCCAGATCGCCATTCTCCTGAGTGCGGGTGTTTTCGAGAGCGACACACAACAGCTCATCGAAGCGGCGCGATGTGTATTCGACGGACACGCCGAGCGCTGCGTCGCGAATGGCGCCGTTCCTGCCTGGCAGTTCGCGGACGACCACGTTCTGCTGGCCGTGGAATTGACCTCATCGGCGACGGCGACGGGCCACTCGCAGCTCATGGGTGTGGCGATTGTTGACTTGGGCGCTACTTCGAGACCAGACAACAACCGTGGCGATTCGTCGGCCTGCGGATCCAGGCCGGCGGGCACAGAAGTCCCGTACTTCGCCGAGATGCTGCAACTCGTGGCGCAGAACTTCCAGACAGCAGTCCGGGCGGATGAGCAGATGGAACTGATGGGCACAGAGCTGGCCCAAGTGTACGAAGAGCTGGTATTGCTGCACAAGCTCAGCACGAACATGAAAGTGACAGAATCAGATACGAACTTTCTGCAACTGGCCTGCGACAGCTTGACCGAGATCGTACTGGTTGAGGGTATTGGCATCTTGTTGGAGCGAATTGTCGACGGTGAGAAACGGTTTGTAGTCGTGGCCGGGTCCGGCGTCATTGATCTGGACGAGCGGACCGCGACTACCTTGCACAATCGCTTGGTCGACGAGATCGAGCGCGGCCAGGAGGCGCTGCTTGACAGCGAGGTGGACACGCCGTTCAGGTTTGACTGGCCGGAAAGCATCCGGAATATCATTGCGGTGCCGCTGTGTGGCAAAGATGCGCGGGATTCGGCTGCGAAGCCCCGCGGAAATGGCGTTTCCATCATTGGATTCATGGTCGCGGTCAATCGCATCGACAAGCCAGATTTTGACAGCACCGACATCAAACTCTTCACGTCGGTCGCAAGCGGCTGCGCCGTCTTCATCGAAAACGGACGCCTCTTCACTGATCTCAAGGAGTTGTTCCTCGGGTCTCTCAAGGCCCTGACCAACAGTATCGACGCCAAAGATCCATATACGCGCGGCCATTCCGAGAGAGTGGCCATCATCTCGCGCTGGATTGCGGCGCGACTGGCCGAGAAGGAGCCGCTCGAAGATGAGCAGATTCACCGCGTGTACCTGGCCGGACTTCTGCACGACATCGGCAAAATCGGGATCGACGAGCATGTCCTGCGCAAGAAAGACAAGCTCACGACCGAAGAGCGTGAGTGTATCCAACGGCATTCGGCCATCGGCGCCAGCATTCTTCGAGGTATCAAGCAGATGCGCGATATCGTGCCGGGTGTACTCTGCCACCACGAGCGCATCGACGGGAAGGGCTATCCCGACGGCCTGACTGGTGACGAGATCCCCCTGACAGGGAAGATCGTCGGCCTGGCCGACAGCTTCGACGCCATGACATCCAAGCGAACCTATCGTGATGCGATGACCGTTGAGGACGCGCTGGAAGAAATCCGGAAGGGACTTGGGACTCAATTTGACGAGACAATCGGCAGCGTGTTTCTCGAAAGCGATATCTATCATCTGTGGGACCTGATTCAAGGAGGTGGCCCGTCGATGTACGCTGCAAGCCGTTCGGTCGATTACGGAACGGCGGCTGTGGGGACGTTGTTGCGATGAGAATTAGCACACAGAGCTATCATGATGTGACGGTGATCGAGCTTCAGGGTGAGGTGGAAGGCGAGTTCGCCGATGCATTGAAGAACACCATCACGGATTCCATGGCTGCCGGAAGAACGCGCCTTGTCCTTGATATGAGCAACGTTGGCGCCATCGATAGTCAGGGGTTGGAACTCCTGCTTTGGGTGCGCGACTATTGTCGCCAGCACCGTGTACAGCTCAAGCTCGCTGGACTCGATGAGAACTGTGAGAAGATACTGGAGATTACGAGGCTCCAGTTCGAGTTCGACCATCACGCGGAATTGGCCGAGGCAGTCAAGAGCTTCGGATAAGTGTCGCGGCGCAAAGAAACCGGGGTAGGGCATGAGTCAGATTCTGCTCGAGAACAGAACGCAGCTTGGTCAGTTGTTGCTGGCTCGCGGCATTGTAAGCCAAGAGCAGATCGACCAGGCCCTGGCCGAGCAGAGGGACAAGGGACACCGCAAGCTTCTCGGCGAGCTGTTCGTCGAGATGGGCTACTGCACGGAGAATCAGATTGCGGCGGCCCTGGCGGAAGCCTATGGGGTCCCCTACGCTCAAGTCAGTCCGAAGATATGCGACCCCAAGGCGGTCGAACTCCTGCCACGCGAGTTTCTTGAGGCGCACATCGTCCTGCCGCTATTTAGAGTCCATGACGTGCTCACGGTGGCCGTCAGTGAGCCGACGAATGTTTTTCTGATCGACGAGATCGAACGTATCAGCGGTTGCAAGGTCCAGGTTGTCTGTTCCACCACCAAGGACATCAAAGCAACGCTGCAGACCTATTTGCCGGCCGCCAATGTCTTTGTCATCGACGATATCATTGACGACGAAGGCCTCGAAGAGTTCACACTCATTGAGAACATCACACAAGACATCGGCAACCTCGAAGAGGTGGCAGGGCAGTCTCCGGTCGTCAAACTCGTCAATTACTTGCTCTACAACGCCGTTCGTGAGAATGCCAGTGACCTCCACATCGAGGTGGACGAGAAGAGACTCCGCGTACGCTATCGTGTGGACGGCAAGCTCTACGAGAAACTCCGGCCGCCACACCCGATGCACGCGGCTATTGTGTCGCGCATCAAGATCATGGCCGAGCTGGACATTGCCCAACGCCGTCTTCCGCAGGACGGAGGCATTCATGTCCTCGTCGAGGGCCGGCCCATCGACCTGCGTGTTTCAGTCATGCCCGGCAATTTCGGGGAGAAAGTCGTCATTCGCGTCATCGACCCGCAGAAGATACTCTACAATCTCGAATCGCTCGGCTTCACCTACGACAATCTGCAGCGTTTCCGCCAGGTTATCCAGGTGCCCAACGGCATTGTTCTGGTGACGGGGCCCACCGGATCGGGCAAGAACACAACGCTTTACGCAGCCCTTTCCGAACTGAACAGCGAGGAAGTCAATATCTGCACCGTTGAGGATCCGGTTGAATGCAACATCCCGGGCGTGAACCAGTTCCAGGTCAATGCCAGCGTTGGCTTCGAGTTCTCAACGGCCCTGAGAAGCCTGTTGAGACAGGATCCTGACATTATCATGGTTGGTGAGATTCGTGACATGCCCACCGCCAACATTGCGGTCCAGGCCGCGTTGACAGGGCACCTGGTCTTGTCCACGCTGCACACGAATGATGCCCCCGGGGCCGTTACGCGTCTGCTGGACCTCGGCGTTGCGCCGTATCTCCTCAGCGCCTCGCTTAAAGGCGTGCTGGCCCAGCGGCTTGTGCGGAAGATATGTACGAGCTGCAAGACCGAGTATGAGCCGGCACCGAGTATCAAGAGAACAGTCCAAGCAGCCAACGCGGAAGTTGAGAGGTTCTATCGTGGTGTTGGCTGCAAGAAGTGTCGAAACACCGGGTATTCCGGTCGAATCGCGGTTCATGAGTTGCTAGTCCCCGATAACGAGATCATGGAAATGATCAACGAGCGCGTCAGCGCGAAGAAACTGCGGACGAGAGCCTTGGCCGAGGGCATGGTTCCTCTGCAATTAGACGGCATTGAGAAAGTAAGGGCGGGCATCGTGTCTATTGAGGAGGTCCTGCGCATCACGACGTCCGAGGGCCAGATCGGTGGCGAGACGTAGAACGAATGCCCCATTGATGAACTTATGGTGACTTCTCTAACAAGCGTGCAGGAGACTCATACGGATACCCCAATGCGGCCCGATACAGGGGCTGATCGGGGATCGAGCCGTACGCAACGCACCCGGAGTGTTGAATGGTCCGAGCGACTCTATACCGCCAGGGTCAAATCCGTCGACCTTATCCTCTTCACCACTCAATTGGCGGTTATGCTTGATAGTGGTGTCATTCTCAGCGATGCCCTGGATGCTATCGCCGAACAGGCGCCCGATGCGCGATTCAAAGCCATCATTCTCGACATCGCTGAACGCATCAAAGGAGGTGACACCTTCTCAAGGGCGCTTGCCTGCTACCCGTGTATCTTCAACACCATGTTCATCAGTATGGTCAAGGCATCCGAAGCATCGGGCAGAATGGTCGAGATGCTCACGGTGCTGACCGGCTACCTGAACTTTGAGGTCGATACGCGCAAGCGCATCCTGGGCGCCTTGACCTATCCGATCATCATGGTCCTGATGGCTATCGCGGCGACGGGCACACTGATGTTCTTTGTGCTTCCCCGGTTCATGAGGATTTATGAGAGCCGCGGAGCGGCGTTGCCCAAGCTGACTCAGGTGCTCGTGCATTTCAGCAAGATTCTGGGTAACGCCGAGATCATGACTGGTGTCGTGACCGGCGGCGTTTTGTTGGGCGGATTCCTGTACTACTGGGCCCGCACCCCGAGCGGACGCCGCGTTTTCGACGCGTGCAAGATACACACCCCGGTCATCGGCACGATGTTTATCGACATGGTCATCACCCGCAGCATGCGTATCATGGCTACGATGGTCAATACCGGCGTTCGCTTGCTGGACGCCATACGTGTTGTCCAGGAAGCCGCCGACAACTACTACTTCCAGCGTCTCTGGCAGGAGGTCCACGGGAGGATTCAAGACGGCTACCAACTGTCCGAGTCTATCTTGCTTGCCCAAGGCAGTCATCTCGTCTCGCCGAGCGTCATCCAGATGCTCCGCGCCGGTGAGAAGAGCGGCAGGCTCGGCGAGGTCTGTGACAAGGTTTCCATCTTCTACGAGAAGAAGCTGGAGGCCTCCATCCGCAGCGTCATGACCATGATTGAGCCGCTGATGATTACCATCATGGGTGCCATTATCGGTACAATCGCCATCGCTTTGCTGTTGCCGGTCTTCAGAGTGTCGAGCGTTATCGCACATTGATCGATCCCGACGCCGCCTTCCGGCCAGCCGCTCATAGCTGTGCCGACGCTAACACCTTCCTGCATGTGCAGTGGTTGCCGAGATGACAGAGCGCCAACCGTGACGCCGCAAAGCGTATCGGGAAGGTCATAGGTTCCGTGACCATCCCGTAGCCGATCGTGATGTGGGGGATGAATGCTCTGAAAGCGGCTTTCTCCCGGTAGTTTCGTATCCAGGCCAATGTGGTTGGTGCCACCTCTTCATCCCCATGTACCATCTGCGCCGTTACGTCATAGCTGAAGTGGCTCTGCATCTCATTCATCACGCGTTCGTGCAGCGACCGAAGCGCCTCTGTCTGGGCCAGAACGAAGGCAGAGACCTGCTGGCCGAGGGCGTTCAGTGTTGTCGCGATCCCTGTAATCACAAGATCGCCGGCCGGGCAGCCTCCGGCAATCATCTCAAGCGCCCGTCCCACAGGCTCCACATCGGCAATCTCGATACAGCCCATCGCCAGTGAGACGTGTGGGAGGCACGTGGCCCTATCCAGGACAATGTGTCGGCCGTGTCTTCTAACAAGATCTTGATTCGCCTTGATGGTTCTTTCGCTCACAGACTCTTCGGGCAAGAGGACGATATCCACAGCTATTCTACTCATGGCTTTCTCTCCGCTCGCGCATCTCCCGGGCGACTTCGTCGAATTGTCGCAATACTGTAGCATCGTTCTGTCGGATGTACCTGTTGACCATCCAGATCACCAGGCAGTTCAGCGCAAAGCCGGGGACAATCTCATACAGGTGCTCGCTCAACCCCACCTGTTTCCAGACCACGAGCACGACGGTGCCGGTGACCATGCCCGCCAGCGCTGCCTGCCAGGTCGTCCGTTTCGAGAACAGGGCGAAAAGCACCAGCGGCCCGAATGCTGCGCCGAATCCGCCCCAGGCATAGGCAACGATGTCCAGTATCGTGTCATTGGGCCGCAAAGCCAGGATCAACGCTACCAACGAG
Source organism: uncultured Pirellulales bacterium (assembly GCA_964527825.1). Taxonomy (GTDB): domain Bacteria; phylum Planctomycetota; class Phycisphaerae; order Sedimentisphaerales; family Anaerobacaceae; genus JAFGLV01. The sequence continues at coordinate 314 of CAZGRF010000020.1, read as the reverse complement.
ATCGCGATGACACAGATTCGCCCCACAAGAACGACCTCGCGCTGGCCGGCATCGCGTCTGATGATCTTTTGGTAGAAGTCCTCCGTCAGTGCGGACGACGAAACCAGCAGTTGCGAGTCGATGGTGGACATGATCGCCGAGAGGATGGCCGAGAGCATGATTCCCGCCAGCCACGGATGCATGACGTCCGCAATCATGTAGATGAAGACTTTCTCGGGGTCGCCGCCTGGCACAGGGTCGAACATTTCAATGCCGATCAGGCCGACCGCAACCGCGCCTGCCAGTGAGATGAACACCCATGCAATGCCGATCAC
>CAZGRF010000019.1:7263-17602 GCA_964527825.1 uncultured Pirellulales bacterium | reverse complement strand
GGACACCAAGGCTGTTATCGACGAAGAGAATTGCATTCGGTGTGGTCGATGTCACGAAATCTGTCCGCGAGACGCCGTGCGGCACGACAGTGAGAAGATCCCGGAGGAAGTCGCAGCGAACGTAGAGAAAACCAGGAAGCTGCTGCAGCACTATAAGGTCCTCGATCAGCAACAGACGTTCCTGGAACGTATGGTTCGGTATTTCAAGAAGGAACAGAAGGTAGCTGGTCTGACGGTAGAAGAATTGACCGCTATGAAGAATGACATAAACGGGAGGAGCCTGCATTCGGGCCCGGACACGCATGGTTTGTGGCAATAAGGACTCACATGACAGCTTCGTCGGTATCCTTCTCCAAGGGCGGGAGAAGTTCTTCGGCTCGTAACTATCGAAAGGAGCAGCATGAGAGCACTTATTGTATTGAACAGGAATCCCTACGACGGAACAGACATTACGTGGAACGCGCTGCGCCTGGCGGAGCAACTCCTCAACATGGGCCTGGAAGTCAATGTGTTCTTGATGAACGATTCTGTTGATCTGGCCCGGGATGTCGCCAAGCCGCCCGAGGGGTACTTCGACCTTGGGCAGATGCTGAGAGAACTGATTCGCAGGGATGTTCCGGTCAAAGTCTGCGGCACCTGTAAGGTGCGCTGTGGCATACACAAGGGTGAACCCTACTCCGAGGGCGCCCAGGAAGCGAAAATGACGGAATTGGCCCAATGGGTAAAGGAAACTGATCGGATCATCTCGTTCTAACAGAGAAGGGAACCGTGTGCGAATCAGGCACAACCAGGCCTGTTCTCGCCAGTGCCCCTTCGCATAGAAACGTATTCATCGGGCGGTGACTTATGCCTGTGTATGTCTACAAGACTAACGATAGGAAATGCGCCTGCGACTGCTGTAAGGATGGGATCGAAGTGCTGCAACAGATCAGCGAGCCCCCTCTTGAGAGATGTCCGAAATGCGGGCGAGCGGTGACCAAGTCCGTCACCAGCTTCTGGCTGGGCCTCTCTGAAAGCGGCGTGGACGACCGAGCCAAGGCCAAGGGGATGCACAAGCTCAAGAGACTGGGCAAAGGTGAGTACGAAAAGGTCTACTGACGCGCGACGCGTCTGACTGCAACGTGCCCTGTGCCGCGGCCAAGGGTGCAGAACCACCCTGGATATTAATGGGTCCTCTATGAAACCGCAGCGTACGTATGCATACATCAATACCATCGAAAGAAGGGCCGACGAGGAGGCCAGGGTTATCTTCAGTGGACCCGGAGAACTCGCCATTGGGCCGCCGCCAGAGTTCGGGGGCCGGCCCGAATCTCTGAATCCGGAAGAGTTGTTTGTGGCCGCGATCAATGGCTGTTTGATGACGACTTTCTTCTATTTTCTGCAGCGATCGGGCATTGAACTCCAGTCGTACCAGGCGGATGCCGAAGGTCAGGTCCAGAAGGGCGCCGATGGGTTTCAGTTCGTTGAGGTTAAGGTCAAGGCCACGGCCACGGTAGACGATCCGAGTCTGGCGGAGAAGGTCTCCGAAGCAGCACGGCTGGCAGAGAAGTACTGTCTGGTGTCGCGCTCCGTGTCTTGTCCGGTGTACTATCATCTGCAAGTTGAGATCAGCGAGGAATAGTGTTCGATGAAGGAACTGGTAGTCATAAGCGGCAAGGGGGGAACGGGAAAGACGAGCATCACAGCAGCCTTTGCAGCTCTGGCTGGGAATGTCGTTCTGGCGGACTGCGATGTGGATGCGGCGGACCTGCACATCGTGCTGGAACCGAACGTCAAGCATACGTCTGATTTCTCGGGCGGCAAGCAGGCAACTATTGATGCCGACAACTGTATCGGTTGTGGCCGGTGTGCCGAAATGTGTCGCTTCGGTGCCGTCCACGAGAATGGCACGCCGAATGGAAAGGGCGCGCGGACCTACGTGGTAGACCCGGTATCGTGCGAGGGCTGCAAGGTGTGCGTGGAGTTTTGTCCTATTCAGGCCATCGCCTTCGAGGACGCCATCAACGGCCAGTGGTTCATCTCGGACACCCGCTTCGGACCGATGGTTCACGCCAAGCTCGGTATCGCCGAGGAAAACAGCGGCAAGCTGGTGACACTGATCCGCTGGGAAGCCAAGGCTATCGCCACCAAGCGGAAAACAGAATTCCTTATCGTCGACGGGTCGCCGGGGATCGGCTGTCCGGTGATTGCCTCGGTTACCGGCGCCGATGCTGTGCTCATTGTGACCGAGCCAACGTTGTCCGGCCGGCACGATCTTGAGCGAGTGGCCGATCTCGCCGCCAGCTTCGGCATTCAGACCCTCTTGTGCATCAACAAGGCGGACATCAACCCGGAAATGACCACTCAGATCGGCACCGAGGCCCGCCGACGAGGGATCGCAGTGGTCGGGGAAATCCCCTACGACGATGCCTTCACCAAGGCCCAGATCATGAAAGCGACTCTCGTGGAATACACTGGCGGACAGATCGCTGAGCGCGTCAAAGCCCTATGGCGGCAGGTAACGTACGCCATTGGCTGACGGTGGACGTGATGGCCGAACTGACTTCGTCTCGCTTCGATTTCGATAGGATCGCGCCTCGGTACGATGCATGGTACCGCACCCCGCGCGGTAGGATGTATGATCGGCTCGAAAAGCGGGCCATAGACCGATTGCTGCCGCCCCCTTCTTCCGGCGGCAGGCTACTGGAGGTTGGCTGCGGAACGGGACACTGGAGCGAGTACTTCCTGCAAAGAGGATTTGAAGTCAGGGGCGTAGATGTTTCAGAGTCTATGGTAGCGATAGCGCGACGGAGGGAAATCGCCGTCAACTTCGGTGTGGCGGACGCTATGCAACTGCCCTTTGTCGACGAGAGCTTTGACGTAGCCGCCGCGATCACGGTATTGGAGTTTGCTGCCGATGCTCCGACAGTCGTCTCAGAGATGGCCCGTTGCGTAAGAAAGAACGGTGGGACGCTGATTATAGGGGCGCTGAATCGTCTGTCTGCCAACAACCAACGCAAGCAACGTCAGGCCAACAGCATGTACGCTTCCGCACGTATGCTCAGCCCTTCCGAAATGGACGCGCTGCTGACACCGTTCGGCGAGCCTACGGTTCGGGTTGCAGGATTCGTCCCCCAAACGGACAGAACGGTATGGCTATCTCCGTTGCTCGAACGGATCGGCGGCTTGACTCGTGGCGAGCGCGGCGCCTTCCTGGCCGCGAGGGTGGTGCTATGAAAGTGCAGGCGGAGGTCAGTCTCTACCCCCTGAGAACCGAGAAGTTGTCCGGCCCAGTAGCAGAATTCTGCCAGGTGCTTCGGCTACGAGGATTGTACGTGGAGACAAGGTCGATGAGTACCTTTGTGAGCGGTGAATTGGGACTTTTGTTCGAAGCGCTGAGAGAAGGATTTGAGATATTGGGGTGTAAGACAGACATCGTGGTGGATTTGAAGATATCCAATGCATGTCCCGCCCGGCTTGAAGACGAGCCGGCGACTAGAGAAAGGGTGGAGTGAGTATGCCCGACAGTGTGGCTCAAAGACAGGCAGATCAAGAGCATCAAAGACAAATAGAGGCTGAGCAGGCCCAGATTCGCCGACGGATGACACAGATCAAGCACAAGATCCTGGTTCTCTCGGGCAAGGGCGGCGTCGGCAAGAGCACAGTGGCCGTCAATCTTGCCATCGCCCTGTCGCTGGCCGGCAAGCGAACCGGGCTGATGGATATCGACATCCACGGTCCGAGCGTGCCGAAGATTCTGAACCTGGAAGGAAGAACGGTCGGCGGAATGCTGGATGCGATCCTCCCCGTAGAGGTCGGCACGAATCTCAAGGTCATGTCGATAGGTTTCCTTCTGCCGCACACCGATGACGCGGTGATTTGGCGCGGGCCGCGCAAGTACCACATGATCAAGCAGTTCCTCAAGGATGTGGAATGGGGCCAGCTCGACTTTCTGATTATCGATTCGCCGCCGGGCACTGGTGACGAGCCGCTCGCGATCATTCAACTTCTGGAGACCGCCGACGGCGCCGTCGTGGTCACCACGCCTCAGGAGGTGGCGCTGTCGGATGTCCGCAAGGGAATCACTTTCTGTCGCAGCCTGGATCTTCCTGTGCTGGGCGTGCTGGAAAACATGAGCGGGTTCGTGTGCCCCAAGTGTGGCGAGCGAACCGACATCTTCAAATCAGGCGGCGGTGAGAGTATGGCCACCGCGATGAACGTTCCGTTCCTCGGGCGCATCCCGATCGACCCGCAAATCGTTGAAGCGTGCGATTCGGGCAAACCCTACATTGACAGCTACCGGCAAAGCCAGGCCGCGCAGGCCTTCGCCAAGGCGGTCTCGCTTCTGGTTGGGCAAGAGAGTAGACAGCGTGAAACAACACATGCAAAAGGAGATCAATGACATGCGCATAGCGATTCCTCTCGCACAGGGCCAGTTGAGCCTTCACTTCGGACATTGCGACGAATTTGCGCTGGTGGATGTGGATTCCCAGGAACGGCGCGTCACCGGCATCCAGAGGCAGGTGGCGCCTTCGCACGCTCCAGGCGTTCTACCTCAGTGGTTGAGCCAGCAACACGTCAACGTGGTCATTGCCGGCGGAATGGGCAGCCGAGCGCAGATGCTCTTTGTCCAAAACGGTATCGACGTCGTCATTGGCGCCACGACCGGCAGTCCAGAGGAGATTGCGACGGCATATCTGAATGAGACGCTCCAGACGGGAACGAACATTTGCGACCATTAGACTGTTCTGCTACACAGGATGGCTTAAGGCATTCAATAGCAGGAGTACTGACGATGGAAATGTCCTCTGATTCGCAAGAGCCAAACTCGACGCAGCCAAGCCGTGTCTCGGCCCATCGTTTCAACGGGCGGGCGTTCATATCGGTGACCACCGGCCTGTCGTTTGTGGGCATGTCGCTGACCGGCATCGTGCTGTTTGTCACGCCGCCCGGCCGCGTCGCTCACTGGACGGGATGGAAGATGCTGGCGCTGACGAAGGACCAATGGGGCGCGCTGCACATCTGGTTCAGTGTCGTCTTTATGGTCGCCGCCCTCCTGCACCTCTACCTGAACTGGCGTTGCTTCCTGGGTTACTTTCGCAGTAGGGCACACCGGGTGTTTGCCCTAAGGCGCGAATGGCTCCTCGCGCTGCTCATGTGTGCTGTTGTCGCCTGGGGGACATTGTCCCACGTGGAGCCGTTTTCTTCGCTGTTGCGGTGGAACGAGGCCGCTAAGCGGTATTGGGAGACGCCGGCCGGCCAAGCGCCGATTCCACACGCCGAACTGATGACACTGAACGAACTGGCCGAGCGAATGGGCTTCCTTGAGGCGGAGACTATGATGGAGCATCTTCGGACCGCCGGCGTCGATGTCAATACACCCGAAGCGGTCGTAGGGGACCTGGCCAAAGAAGCAGGTATGACCCCAAGACGACTCTATGTGATTGCCACCGGTCAGAGCGGCCAGCAGCAGACTGGTCGCGGCCGCGGCAGTCGCGGCAGTCGCAACATGTCCGGCGGCTATGGAATAGGCCGGCTGACCCTGCGACAGTACTGTCAGCAGCAGGATCTGGCGCTGGAGCAGTCGCTGCAAAAGCTGCGGGACCAAGGCTTCCACGCCGAGCCTGATATGACCCTGCGTGAGATCGCCACCGCCGCAGGTGTACACCCGTCGGCAATGCGCGATGTTCTTACGCCCCAGTAGTCACCATAATCCGGTTTGAATGGGTATGTGATGAATCGATTGGCAGATGCCACCCGGGCGGGAATCCGGCCTCAGACTTGTGAGGATATTCGCACCGCGCTTCACCCGAATTGTGTGGTTTGCAGTCCTGATAAACCTCGCGGCCTCGCCTTGCAGTTTGCCTCTGCAGCCGACGACACGGTGGTAGCCGAATTTGAACTGGATGAGATGGTGGAAGGGTATGTGGGCTGGCCGCACGGCGGCATCACGACGTCGATACTTGACGGTGCTATGACGAACTGGCTGTTTGCCCACGGCTTGGCCGGCGTGACTGCCGAGTTGAACGTCCGATTCAGACACCCGGTTCTTCTAGGAGAGCCGGCGACGGTAACGGCACGCCTCAAGCAGGCTTCGCATCCGCTGTACGAATTGGAAGCCTGCATCACGCAAAACGGGCAACTGAAAGTACGTGCGACCGGTAGATTCATGCACAAGAAGTATGGCAGGGAAAGGCTATAGGTCTTCGATGAAGAATGGTTTAGTCCCGACCAAGGTGTTTCTGACAAGAGGCGTGGGCAGGCATCGGTATCGACTGAAGTCGTTTGAGGAGGCATTGAGAAATGCCGGTGTTGCCCAACAGAACCTCGTCCAGGTGTCATCCATTGTACCCCCGAATTGCAGCATCATCAGCCAGAAACATGGACTGAAGAGGCTTTCGCCCGGCCAAGTCTGCTACTGCGTGATGGCCAGAACCGATACGAGCGAGCATGGCAGACTGATTGCCTCGGCCATTGGCGTCGCTATCCCCAAGGACAGCACCCGATGGGGGTATCTCAGCGAGGTCCACGAGTACGGCATGAACCGCCGGCGGGCATCCGATATGGCGGAAGACTTGGCGGCGGATATGCTTGGCACAACCCTGGGACTGGAGGTGGACCCCGACAAGGCCTGGTCGGAGAAAGAACAGGTCTATAAAGCGAGTGGGCTGATCATCCGAACGTCGAACATCACGCAAACAGCCCGGGGACAGAGGGGACTCTGGACAACCGTGGTAGCAATAGCTGCATTGCTGCTTGGGCAGCAGGAAAGTTGAAGATGTCGATCGTGGAAAGTGTAGTCATTGTAGGAAGTGGGCCGGCCGGGGTGACGGCGGCGATCTATACCGCCCGAGCCGGATTGCAGCCGCTGGTGCTGGAAGGCCACGCACCGGGCGGCCAGCTTATCGTCTCCCATGAAGTGGAGAATTACCCAGGCTTCCCCGATGCGATCTCAGGCTTCGACCTGATGGACCGCTTCCGAAAGCAAGCAGAACGCTTCGGGACGCGTTTCCGATCCGAGGCGGTGCAGGAGGTCAGGAACGCAGATGGCGTGTTCCACCTCGTCATGGGGAACGGAACCATTGACACGAAAGCGCTGGTCATTGCCACCGGGGCCCAGGCGAGGCGCCTGCCGATTCCCACGGAAGCGAAGTTCTACGGAAAGGGCGTATCAGGCTGTGCGACCTGTGATGGAGCGTTCTTTCGCGACAAGGAAGTTCTGGTAGTGGGTGGGGGCGACACCGCAATGCAGGATGCTGTATTCCTCACTCGATTTGCGAGCACGGTCACCATTGTTCACAGACGAGAGCATTTCCGTGCCACTCCGATCGACGTGCAGGAAGCCCGTCGCAATCCAAAGATCGAATGGATGATCCCATGGGTCGTGCAAGAGATACTCGGTGACGGTTTCGTCACAGGTGCTGTTCTGAGAAATCCTCGGACAGGTGAGAAACGAGATATCCGGTGCGCCGGCATTTTTGTCGCCATCGGCCATGATCCCCAAGCCGACGTTTTCCGAGGGTTGGTCCAAACGGACAAGGACGGTTTCATCCAGATTGAACCACATTCCAGCAGGACTTCGACGCCGGGGGTCTTTGCCTGCGGCGATATCTGTGATCCCATCTACAAACAAGCCATTGTAGCCGCAGGCCGCGGTTGCATGGCCGCCCTGGATGTCCAACAGTATCTTGCTGGAGAGAAATAGAATGCCGCACACGAATCTGAAACGCGTTGTCATTATCGGTTGCTCCGGCGCGGGTGCCATTGCTGCGTTGTCTCTGAAGAAGCTGTGTGACGCCCTGGATGTTACCATCATCAGGGAACCGGATGAACAAGGACTGCTGACAAGGTGCGCTACTCCCTATATATGTTGTGGCGAAGTCATGGTGGAACCGTCCTACAAGAACGATTCGATGTTTACAGTATCGAACATCAAACTGGTTAATGTCCGCGCAGAATACGTGAACAGCATCCAGAAAACCGTGACGACGGCAGATGGCGAGATTTACGAATACGACAAACTGGTTTTGGCGACTGGGGCAACACCGATCACGCTGCAGGTGCCAGGGATTGACCTGCGGGGCGTGTTCACGCTTCGCAAGAGCGATGACGCGGTCAATATTCAACACTGGATGAACGCGAAGCGCGTCAAATCTGTCGTTCTGATTGGCGCAGGTCCCATCGGATTGGAGGTTGCGTACCTGACGGCCCGGCACGGAGTGAAGGTATATGTTGTGGACATGCTTGAGCATGTCCTGCAACAAGTACTGGATCCGGATATGAGCGTCCTTGTGGAAGAGCATATAAGTAAGCAAGGTGTGAACCTGCGATTGAAGCAGTCCCTAGAACGAATTGATGGCGATGGTGAAATCCATGGTGTCACGCTTTCTTCAGGTGAGACCGTCCAGGCACAAATGGTGCTGATATGCGCGGGTGTTCGCCCGAACAGCGAACTCGCCGAGCAGGCGGGATTGCAGATGGGAAGATTGGGCCTGAAGGTCAACAGGTATCTCCAAACGTCGGATCCGGACATTTACGCGGGCGGCGATCTTATCGAATACCCACACTGGGTTACAGGCAAACCTGCCGCCGGGCGGTTGCGGCCGAATGCCGTCATAGCCGGGAGAGTGATGGCTCGAAACATACTCGGGGGAAAGACTGAGTATCCAGGGTTTATCAACGGCTTCGCAACCAAGTTCTTTGATAAATCAATTGCCGGGACGGGCTTGACCCAGCAACAGGCGGCCGTAGAGGGAATCGAGACCATCAGTGCCACGCAATCCGCGACAACTATGCATTCCATGATGCGAGCGCGAAGACCCTACACCGTCAAGCTCATATTCGAGAAACGAAGCGAGCAAATCATTGGCGGACAGATTGTCAGTGACGGTGAGTCTCCTATTAGGCACATTGATGTAATTACGACGGCGATGCGAGGCCGACTTACTGCGTCGGACGTTGCCACTCTATGCTGCGCGGGACAGCCGGAACTCTCTTCGGATCCGGGTCGGGAGCCTATCGCCCTGGCTGCCGAGCAGGTGTTGAACGCACTGAAAATGCCAGGTCGGATCCGGTGATCCGAAACTCGGCCATGCACCACATGTGTGATTTCGCTATTATGAACGGAGAAGCAAGCAATGCTGGATACGAATCTTGAGCACTTGGAAACAGAAGCAGACACCAGGGAAGTCTTGACGCAGAATGTGAACGTCGTGGTTTGCTGCGGCAGAATGGGGCCGATGTGCATTCCTGTGTATCACATTTTGGAGGAGCTGGAACGAGAGTATACACATGTGGTTTTCCGAGATCAGGATTTCGACATCCCAGCCGCAGAGTTCATCCGGAATTTGCCGGAATGCAGATTCTTCATGGGACTGCCGTTCACCGTGTATTTCAAGGATGGACGGGTCGTGGCGGCCACCACGAGCATTCAGAACAAGGCTCAGATCAAGAGGATCCTGGACTCAGAATTCGGCAAACCGGCCGAAGTGACAAGGGGATAGATGCAGATGGATGGCGCTCGGATTGTCGTGCTGGTTGAGAACACCGCAGGTGGGCAGGGGCTGCTGGCGGAGCATGGATTGTCATTCTGGATTGAGCTTGGTTCTCGCAGAACCCTCTTCGATACCGGTCAGAGCGATATACTCATGAAGAACGCGCAGGTTCTGGGGATCGATCTGAGCCGGACGGATGCCATCGTACTGAGTCACGGGCATTACGACCATGTGGGCGGCCTGCGGAGGATTCTGGAGATTGCACCGCTGACGCAGGTCTATCTTCATCCACAGGCACTGACGGTGAAATTTGCCTGCCGCGACGGCCAAAGCCAACAGATCGGCATGGAGCCGGACATGGCCGAAACCCTCAAACAGCGCATCGCAGACGGACTGGGCGCCTACACGAACGGTCCGGTGGAGATTCTTCCCGGCGTCTGGGCGACCGGCCCGATTCCCCGGCGGTCGACTCTTGAAGACGTCGGTGGACCCTTCTTCCTTGATTGGGAAGGCACTCGCCCGGACAGGTTGCTGGACGATCAGGCGTTGGTGCTGGCGACCGGCAAGGGTCTGGTTGTGGTTCTCGGCTGCGCCCATGCCGGGGTCGTCAACACGTTGGACTACCTTGCCGAATTGTTCCCCGGCCAAGCCATTCACATGGTGCTGGGAGGCATGCACCTGATCCGAGCTTCGCAGCAACGAATTACGCAGACGATAGAAGCCTTTCGTCGGCACGGTGTACAACGCATTGGCCCGGCACACTGCACCGGCCGGGACGCCGTCACAAGGTTGTGGCATGAGCTGCCAGAGAACTGTTTCACCTGTAGCACCGGAACGCAAATCACACTTTGACATCACGCAAGAGG
>CAZGRF010000019.1:0-7163 GCA_964527825.1 uncultured Pirellulales bacterium | reverse complement strand
GTGAATCCCGAACGGGCTTTGGAGTTGGTTCGCCAAGTGCCGGCTCTAGGCTATCCTTATGCCGGCATCCGCGTCGGGGCCGGTATCAACGCCGATGTGCTCGTGGCCTACGTGCAGCCCGAAACAGCGATGCGACTGATTCGGTGGTGGGAAACGGCTTCCGGCCGGAGCTTGCATACGGATGTCTCCAGCATCATGGCAGTCTGCGGCAACGCGGTCGTGAAGGCCTATATGAACCAGGCCGTCAGTATCTCCTTCGGCTGTCCTGACTCCCGCTGCTACGGCGGGATTCGACCCGAGCAGATGGTGGTCGCTATCCCCGCAGGTCTTCCAAGAGGCCTGGCGGGCTCGAGGCAATCCTGACGCGATACGCACTAGTTGAAGGAGGCAGCTATGCCCACATATGAATACCGCTGTAATGCGTGTGGATACGTATTCGAGCAGTTTCAATCCATGACCGAGAAGCCTCTCACCGCGTGTCCGACATGCAACGGACCGGTGAGACGCCTCATCGGCAGCGGGTCGGCTATCCTCTTCAAGGGCTCCAATACCCCGGCGAGAGACCTTCCCCAGACACACGCCCCTGCCTGTGGGCGCGAGCGACCATGTTGTGGTCGAGATATTCCCTGTGATAACAAACCCTGCGCGAGATGAATCTTGCCTTCGATGTGTCGGATTGTGACACGTGCCAACCCCACGACAAGATCCACCACAAGACTCGCCCTCGAAAAACGACGTCATGCAGATCTGGGAGTGTCGCGATGGGGTCCGCTTTCTGAGGGCTATTGGTGTCAATACCCGAGACACGGTTGTCGACTTCGGTTGCCGCGTCGGCCACTACACCATTCCGGCAGCATTGGCTGTTGGCCCTTCCGGCCTGGTCTATGCACTGGATAAGGACCCGGTGCCCCTCGATGAATTGAGGCGTAAGGCTACCAGACACGGCGTGCGAAACATCGTGACCATGACCGCCGACAGCCCACGTGAGGTGGATATCGACGATGGTTCTGTAGATGTCGTTCTTCTGTATGACGTGCTGCACTATTTCATCCGGAGCCAACGACGCAAGCTGATGCGCCGGATGGCACGTCTGCTCAAGCCCCGTGGTTTGCTCTCGGTCTTTCCGAAACACACGGCGGACGATTGGCCGTCGCGAGAATTCAAGAACCTCCACGTCAGCGATGTGATGCGCGAGATTCAGGCAGGTGGATTCCGGCTCGAAAACCAGCACGAAGCGACGCTCAGTCACGACGATGAACTGGTGCAGGGCTGCGTATGGAACTTCAGAAAGAACGAGAGGAGAACGAAATCGAGGTGAGCCGATGCCTTTGTTAGAACGACTGCGAGGACGTACCTCTATGACACATACGGAATCTCAAGGCCTGGCCGAGGCGCTGGAGACCGTGGCCGCGTTCAAGGGATGGCAGTTCAAGGTGCGAGGACGTGGCATCAAGGCTTCCCACGTGCCGGCTGAAGAAGTGAGTCGCTTCATCCGCGAGGAACTGCCCGACTACTACACCTACGTTACCTACGTCGAAACCTACGCCGACCGGCGCGGCGTCCGGCACGCGCGCTTGCAGATACACGGATCGCTGGGGCTGAGCCGGCAGATGAATCGCTACAACCCCTTCGATGTCACTTTTACCATGAAGACAGAAAGGGCGGCATCTGCATGATGAGGGCGCCATGGAGGAAATGAAGACATCTTACGTATACGGACCTGTTCCGTCCCGGCGCTTGGGCCGCTCGCTGGGGCTCGACTTGGTGCCCTACAAGGCTTGCACTTACGATTGCATCTATTGTCAACTGGGGCGAACCACCACCAAGACTACCGAGCGGAGAGAATGGGTTCCAACGCAGGAGATCATGGCCCAGCTCAAGGATCGGCTCGATTCGAAGCCGGATTACATCACAATGTCCGGCTCAGGCGAGCCCACACTCCACAGCGGCATCGGACGATTGATCGAAGACATCAAGAGCATAACTGACGTGCCGGTGGCTGTCATCACCAACGGTTCGCTGCTGTGGTTGCCCGAGGTCCGCACTGAACTGTTGCAGGCGGACCTGATCGTGCCTTCGCTGGATGCGCCCAGCGAAGACATCTTCCAGTACGTGAACCGGCCTCATCCGGACATAGGCTTCGATCAGATGCTGACGGGCCTGAGGGAATTTCGGCAGGCGTTTCGTGGTCAGTACTGGCTTGAAGTGTTTCTGCTGGCCGGCGTCACCACGGTAGAAACGCGGGTAAGAGCCCTTTCCAGTTGCATTCAGAGCATCGGGCCCGACAAGGTCCAGGTCAACACCGTCCTGCGCCCGCCGGCGGAGAACTATGCGACGGCGGTCCCGCGTGATCGTCTCGAAGAAATAGCCGCTCAGTTGTACCCTGCCACCGAGCTGATCCTTCCCTGGTCGCAGGCCGAACGAGCCGAACCAGGCGGTACCGGCTGCGAGGGCGTTCTGGATCTGCTGCGACGCCGGCCCTGCTCGATCCCAGACATAGCGGCTGGCCTGCGCGTTCATCCCCACGAGGCGGCCAAATGCATCGGGCAGTTCATATCGCAGCACAAAGTCTGTGCCAAGGAACAAGAGGGAACTCTGTACTACGAAGCCATATTCTGAACCGTTGAAGGGGAGTGTCATGAGTCAAGCACTGCGTGTCGTCATCGTCGGAGGTGTAGCCGCCGGACCGAAAGTCGCATCCAAGATCATCCGACTTTGTCCGGAGGCGGATGTCACCATCGTGGAAAGAGGCAAGCTGTTGTCCTATGCCGGTTGCGGGCTGCCTTATTACGTCTCCGGTGCGGTCAAAGAACAGAAGGAACTCATGTCCACCCCCGTCGGAACGGTACGCGATCCGGTCTTCTTCCAGCACGTCAAGAACGTCAAAGTCCTCAACAAGACGGAGGCAATGAAAATCGACCGCGTGGGCAAGCGCCTCCGTGTGCGAGACCTGGCCGATGGACAGGACACTTGGCTGGACTACGACAAGCTCGTGTTGGCCACCGGGGCCAAGCCGGTTATTCCGCCTATTGCTTGAACCGACTTGGACAACGTCTTTACCCTTCAGGGCGTGCATGACGCCGAAGGCATACGCGCATTGCTGGCCCAGGAGAAAGCGCGCGACGTGGTGATCGTCGGTGGTGGCCTCATCGGCGTCGAGATCACCGAGGCGCTGGTCCAGCACGGCTGCCGAGTAACAATGGTAGAGATGGTGCCCCAAATCCTGCGCATTCTGGACCCTGATATGGTGCGCCTGGTCGAACAGCACATGGAGTCCCACGGCGTCAAAGTACTGACTGGTACGAAAGTCGAGGCCATCGAAGGCGATGGTGCAGTTCGGTCGGTCATGACCAGTGCCGGTCGTATAGCCGCCGATATGGTTGTGCTGGCTATCGGTGTGCGGCCGAATGTGATACTCGCACAGGCCGCAGGGCTGGAGATCGGCCGCACCGGTGCGATTAAGGTCGATGATCGCATGCAGACCAGTGATCCGGATATCTTCGCCGCAGGGGATTGCGTAGAATGCAGAGACATCATGACAAATGAACCCTGCTTCGTACCGCTCGGCTCCACCGCCAACAAACAGGGCCGTGTCGCAGCGGTGAACATCTGTGGCGGGCAAGACCGTTTCCCGGGGGTTTTGGGCAGCACCGTGTGCAAGGTCTTCGATTTCTGCGTGGCACGAACCGGCCTGAGCCAATCCGCTGCCGAAGAAGCGGGGCACGACCTTGTCAGTGCCATCGCACCGGCCCCCGACAAAGCCCACTTCATGCCCGGTGCCAAGCTGCTGATCTTGAAGCTCGTTGCGGACCGCAAGAGTCGAAAGCTCCTGGGCGCACAGGCCATCGGCCCCGGCGCCGGAGACAAGCGAATCGACGTGGCCGCGATGGCCTTGACTGCCGGCATGACGGTAGACCAACTCGCCAACGCCGACCTCTGCTACGCACCCCCTTATGCACCCGCCATGGACAACATCATCACTGCCGCCAACGTGCTCCGCAACAAGCTCGACGGCTACATGGAGGGCATCTCTGCCCAGGAAGTCCACGCGATGCAGCAAAACGGAAACGGCTTCACCTTCCTTGATGTGCGCTCCATCCAGGAATACGAACAAGTCCGCCTGCCCGGCTCGACGTTGATTCCCCTCGGAAGCCTGCGGAGACGCCTGCAGGAACTGCCCAGAGACAGAGAGATCGTGACATTCTGCAAGATCTCTCTGCGAGGCTACGAGGCCGCCCTCATTCTCCGAGCAGCCGGCTTCCCTCAGGTTCGCGTCATGGACGGCGGTGTCGTCATGTGGCCCTTTGAGAAGATCACTTCGTAGGTGCGAACGGTGTTCGAAACGTCGCCTCTCATGAGATAGACTTCCCACGTGGTCGCATCTTCGGCAACAGAACCAGCCGAGCGAGCCACGTTCCCGACTGCCGTGCCAGCGAGGCACGCCAGTCACGTCTCTCCTCTGCCCCCCCCCTCGAATGTCATCCCCAACGCGAGCCTCTCGTCGCAGTCGACGAGTGGCTCATCACGTCTCAGTCCCGCCTGTCACAGGTGCTTCTGGGAAGGGTCATGTATACGACCCCAGAAATCATCCTGTAGGACACGCCCATGTTATTGTCGTCTGATCCAGCGCTCATCGTAAGTTCTATTCGCAGAGGCACACGCGCCGAGAGGACAGTCAGAGTCGCATTTCCATAATTGGGCCTTAGTGCCTCAACTCACAGGACATGAGCGGAAACGATAATCCTGGACCCCTTGGCCGGAACCGTGGCCACGACTGCCTTGAATTGCTCTGAGCGTGTACTGCGGCTACGTCGACGCCAGGGAACATCTACCTGCGTCGCAGTCGAAACGGGTGACATGGTGAATTGAATAACAGTATCTGTTTAACGGGTCAACTCGCGTTCTTGGCCCTAAAAGACCGTTCAATCGCACAAACGAGGCAAACTGAGCATCATGTGTCACTCGAAACCCTTGTTCTTGGTATCAGGAACGTCGTTTCAGGCGCTAAACAGATACGAACAACACAGTTCACGAGAAGGCCATGTGAGAAGTCGGCCGGGCCAGCCCCCGGCGTGGACCGGTGGTTGTCGAGAACGTCGTCTTTCGCCTGGATCGGTTAGCCTTCAACCATCGCATTGAGAGGAGGTGGGTGGAATGGGACATTTTGGAGAGATTGTCCTGGGCAGTGCAGGCATAATTCCCGATAATACAGGCCGCTATGTGCCGTGCCCAGAAGTGTTGACAGAAGCTGAACTGATACGGTACCTGCGCATTCCTCAGGTGTCCAATGCGGGCAATTTCCGGAACGTGGTTGGCAACCTGAAGCGGATACATGGTTTGCCGTGCATTCATATCAGCAAGCAGCCGCTGTATCCGCTCGAGACGGTCCGCCAGTGGCTGCGAGAGAAGGCTACCAAGGAGCAATGTCCGAACATCAGCATTTCAAGTCCTTCGGATCCTGGCTATACTGGGACCGGATCGGTCTTACCAGCTAAGGCAAAGAAAGGAGGTCAAATCATGAAGAAAGAGCTGGTGAGACTCAGACATAGACCGTCGCGTGACGGCAGGAGTTTCAACTACTTCCTGGATTACGTTGAGAGTGGCGGCAAACGCCGGCGGATATCGCTGGGATATGCAGACAAACACAAGGCTGAGCGTCAGCGCGTCAAGATCGAACGGGAATTGAAGATGGGCGTGATCGCGCCCGAGTCGATGCGATTGAGTGAGTTCGTGGCAGATAGCTTGAGGAAGACCGGCGATCAGATCAGGGAAAGCACCCGGCGGGAGTACGTCGCCACAATGCAGGATTTCATCGCCGTTGTCGGTGACAAGGACTACCAGAAGGTCACCCTCAATGACGGTGAGTTCTACCGGCAGCACTGCCTTGACCAAGGCAACAGTCCCGCTACAGTCAGCAAGAAGCTGCGGGAGGTAAAATCCATCTTCCAATTGGCTGTGAAACGGCGTCAATTGGAAGTGAATCCCCTGGCCTACATCGCCAAGCCCAAGTGCCCCAAGACGGAGATCCACACCTACACGGATGACGAATGCCGCCACATGGTCAAAGCCGCTGGGGAATCGGCTCAAGAGGTCCGGTGGGATCTGCTGATCCTGGTAGCGCTGTGCACGGGACTTCGTCGAGGAGAACTGCTCAACTGCCTCTGGTCGAACATCGACTTTGGCGAGCACACGATCACAGTGACTGCTAAAGATGACACGGCCGAAACCTGGAAGTGGCTCATCAAAGACAGCGACAGCCGCACTGTCCCGCTCACCGAGGACTTGACGCAAATGTTGGTCGAGCACCAGGCCAGACACCCGGAAGGCTATCCCTACGCGTTCGTCCCGCCGACCCGGTACGACTGCATCCAGAAGCTTCGCGCTGATGGCAAGTGGACGTACTGTGACTCGCGGACGAAAGTCATCGCTCGTTTCAACCGCACCTTCCTCGCGATCATCAAACGAGCAGGGATCAAGCACGGCACATTCCACGACCTGCGGAGGACCGCCATCTGCAACTGGTTCCGCGAAGGGCTCAGCGAACTGGAGGTGATGAAGCTCGCTGGCCACACGAGCTTTGCGACCACCCACAAGTACTACCTCACGGTCGATGACGACTCGGTGGATCGCGCCCGCAGAGCCAGTGCCCAAGCGATGAGCCGATCTGGCACACTCTGGCACGCGCCGGGGTCATGGAGCGACATCCAAGGAGAGGTAGCCATCGCAAGTGATTGCCAAGCCAATACTTGCGGCAGCGGTCAAGGACGAGGATAGACCCTGCGCCATCAGACTGGTTGGACTATGCCCTCGCCGGCCCGGCCTCCGTAACATGTTTCGATGCCTACACTTACAGGAGAGTGAGGCCTTGGTGGCCAGTCTATGTCTCCATTGTGACACCGCTCGGCAACCCTATTGGGTTCGCCAGTGACCTGGTCAGCGAAAAGTGCCGATACAATTGGCACTATGAGAAAGCCATGGGTCTACAAAAGAAAAGATATCAAGGGCTGGTGGTGCGGGCGGTACGAAGGCGGCAAGCGAAAGGCCAAGGCGTTCCCGAACAAGAAATTGGCCGAGCATTTCCGTCACATCAAGTACACCCGACTCAACTCTGACGTGTTCACCAGCGTCGTGGATTTCGATTGGCACCAGATGGTTGAAGAGTA
>CAZGRF010000018.1:2099-18191 GCA_964527825.1 uncultured Pirellulales bacterium | reverse complement strand
ACGACCTGTCGCCGATCAATTACGACGACAACTGCTACCCCTTTAGGCAGGACAGTTCGTTCCTGTATTTCTTCGGACTGGACGAGCCTGGCCTGGCCGCCCTGATCGACGTCGAGAGCGGTTCCGAGTGCGTTTTCGGCAACGACCTGACCACCGAGGAAGTCGTCTGGACAGGATCACGGCCACCCCTGCGCGATGCATGCGAGCAGGTCGGCGTCACGGAAACCGCGCCCGCCGACAGACTGGCAACGGTGCTGGCTGAGCCGATGCAGAAAGGGCGGAAGGTCCATTTCCTTCCCCAGTATCATCCTGCCAACGTCCTGAAGATTCATCGCTTGCCAGGCATGGCGCCGGAGGTCGTTCAGGAACACGTCTCCGAGCCGCTGATACGAGCGGTCGTGGCGCAGCGGTCGGTGAAGAGCCCCGAAGAGATTGAGCAGATCGAGGCCGCTCTCGAAGTCTCCTATCGTATGCAGACGACGGCGATGAGGCTGGCCAGACCCGACGTCGTCGAGCGGGAGGTGGTCGCGGCGATGGAAGCCATCGCGACCACCAACGGAGTGCAGTTGGCCTTTCCCACGATCTTCTCGGTGCACGGTGAGACCCTGCACAATCTCTACTGCGGCAACGTCATGAAGCCAGGAGACCTGGCGGTGAACGATTGCGGGGCCGAATCGCCCTTGCGGTACGCCAGCGACGTGACGCGCACCATCCCCATCGGAGGCAAGTTCTCCCAGAAGCAGCGAGAGGTGTACTCCGTCGTGCTCCACGCGCAGAACCGAGCCATCGCAGCGATCGGACCGGGCGTGGAGTTTCGTGAGGTCCACCGCGTGGCCTGCCTGGCCTTGGCGGCGGGGCTGCGCGATTTGGGTCTGATTAGCGGAGACATGGAAGCCGCCGTCGACGCCGGAGCGCACACGTTGTTCTTTCCATGCGGTCTCGGGCACATGATGGGGCTCGACGTTCACGACATGCAGGCGTTGGGGGAAGACTACGTCGGCTACACGGATCAGATTCAGCGCCATCCGGAATTCGGATGGCGGTCTCTCAGATTGGCCAAGGCCGTCGAGCCGGGCTTCGTCGTCACGGTCGAGCCGGGTGTTTATTTCATTCCCGAGCTCATCGACCGCTGGAAAGCAGAACGGAAGAACGCGCAGTTCATCAATTACCAGGCCGTCGAAGAGTACCGCCACTTCGGCGGCATCCGCATCGAGGATGACATCCTCGTCACAGCCGACGGCTGCCGTGTCCTGGGCCCCCCCATCCCCAAGACCATCGACGAGGTCGAGTCTCTCGCCGCATCGTGACGCCTCGGCGTCACTGGCGGGCTATCCGACCAATCGATCCAGCACCTGCTCATACGCGCTCTTGGGTCTCAGCCCTACGAGGCGCTGTGTTTCCTGGCCCTGCTTGAAGAATAGCACCGCAGGAATCCCCTGGATTCCGTACTGGCGAGCTAACGCCTGGGCCTTCTCCACGTTGACCTTGCACACGACGGCGCGACCTTCATATTCCTCGGCGAGTTGTTCAACGGTCGGCGCCAGTTGCCGGCAAGGCGGACATGAATTCGAGTAGAAGTCCACCAGCACCGGCGCGGTTGCGTTCAGGACAAGGCGATCAAAATCGGCAACGCTGTCAATGTGAACGACGGCACTACCGCCGGCGTTCGTCTCAGCGGTCGTCCTGGACGAGGCCGACGAGAAAGCCAGAAAGCCTCCCATCAGGGCCCCGATGAATGCGCCACGGTAGGGATTGGCCGTCAAAGGACAAGTTCCCGTGGAACACTTGCCGAAATAGCCCAACAACGCGCCAAATGCGCCCCCGAGAAGCAACCCGGCCCCTAGCTGAATCAGTAATGCTCTCTGCATTGTCTCATCTCCAAAGTCTGGTTAGCAGCCCCGTTTGCAGGCTGGCCCAAGTTCACACACGCTGCCGATTCAATCCCCACTCACAAGGCAGACTCCAGCAATTCCAAGGCGTCCCTAACCCGCCTCACACTGGTTCTCTCGAGTTTTCCGCAGATGCGGCTCTCGCAGGCGCGCATGCGCTCCGTGACCCGCCCTTTCATCCGCGTCCCGCGGGGAGTCAGAGAGATCGAAATCGCACGTCGGTCTATCGGACTCAACTCCGCCTTGACCAAGCCATCGATCACCAGCCGGCTCAGGACGCGACTGCCCCGCGACGGTGACAGGCCCATCCGCCCGGCGAACTCGCCGCCGGGCACCGCCTGGCCACTGCCGAGGACCATCAGCCCGTTGAACTCGGCCGCGGACAAACCCAACTCCTGCTGGATTTGCTCTTCGTTGCACTGGCACTTTCGCTTGATCGCGAGAATCAGTTCAAAAAGGCATCGGTTCATAAGCGTATCTACTCCCGCTGGAATTATTTGTTCATAGCAATTATTGCTGATAGCAATAAACTCGACACAAGATACAACGTCAACCGGAAACGTCACATTTTCTCGGAACCCGCGTGTCTCACGAGTGGCACGGCGCCGAGAGCTTCCTTAGTCCGGAGTCCTTGCAGGCGGCGTGCCGCCAACAGCCCGATGGGCTGCGATCATCTGCTGTATCTCCTGCCGTAACCTCGCCAAACGCAGCCGAAAGATGCCCGCTCCTGCGACGCAGACGGCCCCGCCCAGCCCCACGGTTGCAGGCGCGCCAAGGTGGTGTGCCAGGGCACCGGCCAAGAGCGAGCCGAACGGCGCCATGCCCATGAACATCATCGAGTAAACCGCCATCACTCTGCCGCGCAGCTTGTCGGGGACCATCGACTGGATGAGCGTGTTCGACGATGCCATCTCGATCATCATGCAGAAGCCGGCCGGGAGCAGCAACGCCGTCGAGAACCAGAACCACCGCGACAGTGAGAACAGAATGAGACTGGAGCCAAACCCTGTCGCGGCGAGCGGCACCCAGCGCTCCAAGCTATCTATGTCTCTTCGTCGCGCCAAGATCAACGCTCCGGCCAGCGCTCCTGTCCCGCTGGCGCCCATCAGCAGTCCCAATCCACGAGCTCCGCCGTGTAGAATCTGGTCAGCGAAGATCGGCATCAGTACGGCATAGGGCATACCCATCAGGCTGACGAGACCGAGCAACAACAACAGGGCACGGATGGGTGCGGCATGTCTAACGTAGCGAAAGCCCTCGACGACGCCGGCCAGTGCCGAGCCGGGAAGCGGATCATGGACCTGCACGTTCATGTTCATCAGCAGCAGCCCAACGATTACCGCAACATAGCTGACGGCGTTGGCGAGGAAACACCAGCCCTCCCCGATAGCTGCCACAAGCACTCCGGCGATGGCCGGACCGATCATCCGCGCACCGTTGATAATCGACGAGTTCAGCGCGATGGCGTTGAAGAGGTCCTCCCGGCCAACCATGTCTACAACAAAGGCCTGCCGAGTCGGAATATCGAAGGCATTGACGATGCCGAGAAGGACGGCAAGGCCAAACACATGCCACACCTGCACGACCCCTGCGAGTGTCAGAACCGCGAGGACGAAGGCCAGCAGCATGGCCGCGGTCTGGGTGGCCACGAGGATGCGATGGCGGTTGTACCGGTCGGCAGCGGTCCCGCCCACTGGAGCCAGCAGAAACACCGGAATCAAACGCGAGAATGCCACAGACCCCAGCAACACGGCCGAATTCGTAAGTCGATAGACCAGCCATGACTGCGCCACAACCTGCATCCACGTGCCGACGAGGGAGATGAGCTGTCCGGCGAAGAAGAGCCGATAGTTGCGATGCCGCAGGGCGCGCAGCGCGAACGGAAGCTTCAACTGGCTCAGAGTCTGCTCACCGCTGGAAGTCTGCATACGTCGGACCATACCACGTCAAGGTCACAAACCGCCCTCAAGCCGCAGCCTTGCCTTTCATCCACGGGCAGGTCTCGCGCTGCGGGCAGTCGCGGCAGCCGTGCTGGGTGGACAGCCGGGGCAGGATCACGAAGGCATCCAGGACAAATGCCACGACCAAGATCACCAAGGGCCAGGCGAACCCCCGGACCAGGGCCGGCACCGCCGCGATCAGCGGCAAGAACCATAGCGGCACAATCACGGGGATGTGCTTCTTGAACTTCTCGCTGAATCGGTCCTCAGACTGCCGGTCGCGAATCCGGGCGGCGATCTTGCCGTATCCGCAAGGACAGGAGGCCGTGCCCCAAAACCGGCAGAAAGGACACACGAAGACCATGATCCATACGGCGCCGACCAGGCCGTAGAGCACATAGCCGGCCGCGGTGAAGTGCGCCCACACCGACCCGCTGAACGACCAGAACAGAACGGCCGCACCGAGGACTGTCATCAGGATATAGGGAAGATTATGCAGGAAGGTCTCCGCCCCGGTGTACGTACGAGCGGGAAGAGGGTGACACGGGCCTTGTTGTGGATCGGTCTGGTTTTCTCCCATTTGCTCTCCTTCTGCTTGGGTGCTCAACTTCCCGCCGGAGGCTCCCATCTGAGTCTCCGTACTCATGCCCGTCGAGCAGGCAAACGTCGGTCAGCGGTGCTCATCCGCCAATTCAAACATGGCAAGAATCTTCTCGAGCGCATCATACGGCGCGGTCCCGATGTCCACCGTGAGCTTGTCGTCCCTGTTGGAGAGATTCGTCACGTGGCCGGCGGCATAGAGGATGTTGCTGGACGCCCGCCTATGGCTCGTTCGGGTTTTCACCTGGAACGCCGCCAGCGAAGGGTGGGCCAGGAACTGGATATCAGATGCGAGAGTGGCAATGGGCTTTCCATTGTTATTCTTGCCCAGATTGCTCAAGCGAATGTGATACGCCGTGGGTGTGCCCGTCAGCAAAGCAACCGACGCATGGCGGTAGTAGAAATCGCTCTGGGCCTGCGCCGTTCCGACGCGGGCCAGTTGTTCCTTCGCCTCGGAAGGCTGATCCGCACCCGGGCAGAACAGGGCTGTCGGCTCCTCGGCCAGGTAGCTGTGCAACAGCAAACCCAGCCCCACCGGGGCACCGTCTTCGAGAGACAGAAGGCTGGTTACGTTGCCGGTGACTGTGTAGAAATTCGAGCCCGTGACCGGGCGACCCGACGGCCCGAAGGGAATCGTGTCGTCGAAGTCGTGAGCGTACAGGTACACTGCTACCCCCACCTGACGAAGGTTCGAGGCGCAGGCCGCCCTGCGTGCTTGGCTTCTGGCCCCGGACAATGCAGGCAGTAGTATCGCCATCAACACAGACAGAATGGCTATCACGATCAGCAGTTCCATCAGGCTGAAACCGGTGTGTCGATTGCAGATTGTAGATTTCGGATTGCGGATTTACTCCTCCTTGATCGATGCGGCCAGCCGCACGTTGTCCAAGTCCCAGAAACCGCCCGCCTCGCCCGTGGCGCGGATGGCAATGCCGATGGCCTGGCCCGCCCAGGGACTGTCCGCAGAAACCGTCGGCAGATACAGCGAACAGTCCTCAAGCTCCTGGCTCCAAGCCGGCGCCGGTATCGTCAGCGACACGATATCCACCACTTCGTTGGCATCACGGTAGTACAAGACCAGATCGAGAGGTTCTACAGGTGACAACAAAGATACCCCCACCGCCACCGTCAGGCGATACTCACAGCCGACCGCGTATCTTGCTGACAGGTCCTGCTCCAGGGCGTTGCCCTGTTGGGAACACAAGAAGGCAAGTTGATTGCCGTGAGCATTCAGGATGCGGTCGTGAACCCCAAAGAAGGGGTTCACATGATCCGGCTCCGGATTGACGAACACTCCCGTGTTCACGCTGTCGCCCAGGGGCGAAATGTCCAGCTCCGTCCAGCCGTCGATGAAGGGCCACGCGCCAAAATCGACGTTTGGATCGACCACCGGCAACTCGAACGAGGCGTTCTCGATCGGGACCGGTGCCGACCTAACGGCGGTGGTCACTCCAAGACTCATTAGCACCAGCACACTCAACCGCATCATGTGACGCGTCATTCTCTTCCTCCTCACGGAGCGATCTGACCCGCTCATTACGAGCCGTCCCCGCCGAGACGATTTCCACGGGGCGTCTGCGTAGCCCGCCTGCACAGAGCCACAGGGAAAAGCCCTTCTCTTGCGTATCGTGCTCACGATTATACACGGTGTTGCTATGAATGGTTCGCTCTTGCCTGAACACGGCGCCAAAAAGGAGATCTCTCACGATCCAGCCTTGACGTCGTACGCCATTAGAGCGTCGCCGTGACGGATGTACAGCCGGCCATTGGCGATTGTCGGATGGGCCCAGTGTTCATCGGTTCCCTTCTGGACAGCGAACCGACCGGCGAGCTCGAACGCCTCCGCACTAGGCTTGACCAGATACATGGTCCCTTCCTGGCCATAGACATACAACATGCCATCGGCAGCAACCACCACGCCCTGCCCGATCTCGGCGGCGTTCCACTTCGCCTGTCCCGTCTTCCAGTCGAGACACACAAGGCCCCTGTTTCCGCTCTGTGCCGTTCCGTAGACACAGCCGCCGATCACGACGGTACCCTGCATTTGGCAATCCAGCTTCTTGTCGGTCCATTTCGGCGTGGCGGTCGGGTTGCTTTCAGCCAGAGACAGCATCGCGCCGCCCGTGCCCATGCCCGAGCAGACATAGACCGCCCCATCGGCATAAAGAGGCGGATTGGGCTGGACCCCGGCCCGATGCGGGTACTCATGTTGCCACACGACCTGGCCCGAGCCGGCATCGACGGCAACCACGCCGTTCGCCAACATCGTGACGACAAGACTCTGACCATTGGGGCGGATGAGCCTGGCAGAGCAGCAGCCTGACGGTTGGCTGAGACCTTTAGTCTGCCAAATCGTCTCGCCTGTGTTTCTGTCCAGGGCCACCAGCGACGCGTCAGGACCTCCCGGCGTGCAAATGACCTTCTGGCCGTCGACCAGCACGGATTCGGCGAAGCCAAACGTTGCCTGTTCGGCGCCGAATCGCTCGAGCAGATCGACCGTCCTGAGCACCTGGCCTTTGGCTGTGTCGAAAGTAATCAACTTCGCGAAACCGGTCAGGAGAAACACCTGGTCGCCGTCAATGGTGGGCGTTCCCCGCGTGCCGGCCACCGCCGGGCCGCGTTGTTCCAATTCGGGGCCATAGGGCGCCTTCCACTTCGGCGAGCCATCCAGGTTGAACGCAAACAGGTATCCCTGCTTCTGGTCGTCCATCCCGGTCACATAGACGGTCCCATTGGCCACCGTGGCTGAGGAGTAGCCCTTGCCCAATCCCTGCGCAGACCAGACGAGTTTTGGTCCACTCTCAGGCCATTGCTTGAGCAGTCCCGTTTCGGGGAAGATGCCGTCGCCGGCCGGCCCGCGAAAGCGAGGACAGTCCGCGCCCTCAGCTACCACTGCCAATAGAGACGCTACGCTGCACATCAGAACAAATAAGGTCTTCTTCATGCTCTGTCTCCTTTCTCGCAAGGGCGAACAATCATCCACCGCTGCACTGCGTCTATTCCGTTGGATAGCCCACGGTTTGGGCGAAAAGCACACGCTGTTCGGGCCGCAATTTGAACTCCTTGGCGGTGTTCTCCTTGTCGCAATTGTGAAGCCACGCGGCCAGACCTTGCGAGGCGGCGAACAGGTAGACGTTTTGGGCAATCAGCCCCGTCGCGCAATAGTAGTAGGACTTCTGGACCTCCGGGTCGTTGATCCTTCGGTCAGGGTTGCCCTCCAGCACATATCTGGTGAGGTCCGCGACATAGAAGATGTTCACGGGGGCGGTCGCCGCCGCTCTCCGGCCGGACCTCGCGCGGAAGTCCCCAGCGACAACCGGACTCAGACGGTGACCGACCGCCTGGTAGAGATAGACACCCTCGGGCAAGGCCAGGTAGAGATCGATCTCCTGCGAGTTGCTCGCCGACGGAGCGGTCCTGCCCGGCTTGCCAAACGAAGCGTTCTCTCGGTTGATCCCGAACGCCGCCCAGAGCAGGTTCGAGAGCACCTGTTCCGGCAGCCTCTTGTCGCTGATGTTGCGATTCGTCTTGCGTTCCCACAGAGCCGCCAGCACAGACTTGCCGCTGTCCGTCTCCGGCTTCGGCAGCGCGATCGGTTGCAGCTCCAGCGGAGCGTTCGCCGAGGGAGCGTCCCGGCCGAGGCTCGACGCAGTGCTCGCGGCGATAGCCAGCGCCGGCACCGTTTTCAAGAATCCTCTCCGATCCATAGCGCCACCCTTTCTCTGGTCCCCTGTGGTGTCTAGAGGCTATCGAGGTCAATTCCTCATTCTCTATGTGGTCATTCTATACCGCTTTTCTTGCAGCACAAGCCCCAAGTGATTGCAGATATCGGACTCGGGATTGCGGACTCGCGTGCGGTAGATTCCGGCGCGAGAGCATCCGGCAAGCTTAGTTCTATGGTATTTTTCAAAAATCCATTTGACTTATTGAACCAGGTAAATTCGAATGCGTATTGGAGATTTGTGCCTGATGGCACAAGAAACCGCCTGCAAATCAATCGGGCCGGAGGCAATCTATGGCAAAACGAAGGGACGGTATTGAGACGCGCGAGCGGATACTGACCGTTGCGTGCGAGGTCTTTGCGGACAAGGGGTACCACGACGCTACCGTCGAGGACATCTGCACGCGAGCGAAGACCAATATCGCGGCGATCAATTACCACTTCGGCTCGAAGGACCAGCTCTACGCCCAAGTCTGGCGGCGGGCGTTCGACGAAGCCAATACAGCCTACCCGCCGGAAGGCGGACTCAGCTCGGACGCCCCGGCCGAAGACCGACTGCGAGGCACGATCCACTCGCTCGTCGGGCGAGCCGTCAACCCGGGACGCATCGGCCATGCCGGCAAGCTTCTGCTACAGGAAATCGTCCACCCAACCGACGTAATCGAGCACGTCAAGCATGATGCGTTAGGCCCCATGCAGCAGCGGATGAAAGCCTTGATGAGGGAGTTGCTCGGGCCCGAGGCCACCGACGAACAACTTCTACTGTGTGCGATGAGCGTGGTGCACCAATGCATGACTATCGGCATCCACCTATTCACCGGCCGGATGCCACCGCACGCGAGACTTGACATGCCCAGCGAGGAGTTGGTCGAGATCCTGACCGACCACATCGACCGTTTCTCTCTGGCCGGAATCAAGGCCGTGCGGAACAGCATCAGGGCCAGCCGCAAGCAACGACCGAGTAGAATGACCGTCCCGGTTAGAGAATAGGGCTGGCATAAGTCATGACACACTTGAGAAAACAGGCTTCACACCGCGGCAAGTCCTTGCGTCTCTGCCTCCTGCTTGGTCTGACAGTGTTGTTGGCGCAAGGCTGCTCGTCGCACTCGACGCGGACGCTGCGTCCACCGGTGGAGGTCCCGGATTCATTTGTCGGCGCTCCGCAGGACAGTGCCACCGCCCCGGCGGTGGCCCCGCAGAACAACTGGCCCGACACGTTCGGTGACACCGAGCTGAACCTTCTGATCGACTGGGCTCTGACCGGCAACTTCACGCTGAAGACGGCCTGGGACCGGCTGGCCCAAGCGCAGGCTACCGCCCGGCAGGCCGGCGCAAGCCTCAGCCCCCAGGTGAATCTGGACGCAGGCTACCGACGGAGTCGCCAGGTTGTCCAGGATCAGGCGGTCTACAGCAGCGTCTATTCCGTCGGGGTGGCCGCCAGCTACGAGGTGGACTTGTGGTCGCGGGTCCGCTCGTCGCGGGAGGCCGCTCTGCTCGACGTCGAGGCCAGTCGTGACGCTCTGGATGCGGCGGCGATCTCGCTGACCGCGTCGGTGGCGGGCACGTGGTATCAGTTGGCCGAGGCCCAAGCCCTCGTCCGCATCGCCCGCAATCAGATCGAGACCAACAAGCAGGTCCTTCAGATCGTGACCACTCAGTTCCGCCAGGGCATGGCGGCTGCCGCGGACGTCCTGAGACAACGCCAATTGGTCGCCGCGACCGAGGCCCAGTTGATCTCGGGACAGGAGACGGTCGAGCTGCTGCAGTACACGCTGTCGGTCCTGCTCGGCGTCGGGCCCCGACTGGCGTGGCAGGACAAGATCGTGACGCTTCCCGAACTGGGCCCCATGCCCAATGTCGGCATTCCGACGGAGGTGCTGTGGCGACGTCCCGACGTGCGTCAGGCCTACCGCCAGGTCCAGGCCGCCGATCTGCGGCTGGCCACCGCCATTGCCAACCGGTACCCTCGCCTGAGCCTCTCCGCGACCATCGAGACCTCGGCGCCGTCGGTCCGCGACCTTTTCGACGACTGGCTGGGCAACCTGGCGGCCAACGCGGTGCAGCCCCTTGTCGACGGCACCCAGCGAAAGGCCGAGGTCGAGCGACAGAGAGCCATTGTCTCCGAGCGCATCCACGCCTGGGGCCAAGCGATCCTCGATGCCCTGGCCGACGTCGAGACCGCCCTGACTCGGCAGCGACAGCAGGAACAACTGCTCGAGAGCATTCAGCGCCAACTCCAATTGGCGCGCCAAACGTACGAGCGTAACCATGCACGATTCATAAAGGGACAGGCCGACTACATTCGGGTGCTTGAATCGCTGCAGTCCCTCCAATCACTGGAGCGCGACGTCGTGCGCGCGCAACGCACGCTCATCCAACGCCGGATCGATCTATACCGATCGGTTGCCGGGCCGTGCGACCTGCCGCAACCGGCATTGGCTCAGGTCGCCGAGCTCGGACAAACCGTAGCGAATTCCACAGACGTAACCGAGAATAAGTAGGCACTCTCATGGTAACAGCGACAAGCTCAGAAGAAACAACACACGCGAAGCCGCGCCGATTGTTGCCCCGGCTCATCGGCGGCACGGTCAAATTCGTGCTGGTCACAGTCATCGTCGTGGCAGCGGCGGCAGTCTTTCGTCATCAGATGAAGACGAGCCCGCAGGCACAGCGTCAGACGCCGCCGCGCCAGGCCAAGCTCGTGGAGGTGATCCCGGTCCAGAAAGGCAGTTGCACAACCACGGTAAGAGCGATGGGCCCCGTCATCCCGGCCCAGCAAGTGACCTTGCACCCGCAAGTCTCCGGGCGGATCATGGAGATATCCGACGCGGCCATACCGGGCGGCATCGTTCACGCCGGCCAAACGCTCATGGCTGTTGACCGCCGCGATTACGAGATTCTCGTTCAGCAGCGGCATGCCGATGTTGCCAAGGCGCTGAAGGACCTGAAGGTGGAACAGGGCAACCAGGCCGTCGCCAAGCAGGAATACGAACTATTGGGGGAAATCGTGACGGAGGAAGATCAGGAGCTGGTGCTGCGCGAGCCACAACTGGCTTCGGCACAATCGGCATTGGAGTCGGCACAGGCCGCTCTGCAAAGGGCCGAGCTTGACCTGTCCCGCTGTGATATCACCGTACCGTTCAACGCCATCATTCGGGAGAAGCTCGTTGACGTCGGCGCCACCGTCTCGTCCGGCACGTCCTTGGTCAGTCTGATTGCGACCGATGAAGCCTGGGTCGAGCTGAAGGTGCCGATCGACCAGCTCAAGTGGCTGGCTATCCCGCTGAATAACGGAGAACCAGGCTCGACAGCGCTGATCTACAACACCCTGGCTTGGGGCCCCGATCGGTCCCGAGCCGGGCGCATCTTACGCCTTCAGGGAGAGATCGAGGCTGAAGGCAAGCAGGCGCGTCTCCTGGCGACCGTGGACGATCCGTTTTGCCTGAAGCCTGAGAATCACGACGCACCCAAGCTCCTCATGGGATCGTTTGTCCAAGCGCAGATCCAAGGCCGAACGCTCGAGTCCGTGTTCCCCATTAGCCGTTCCCATGTGCGCGACAACAACACGGTGTGGATACTTGATGACGAGAGCCAGCTCCAAATCCGACCGGTGCAGGTCGCCTACCGCGGACCTGAAGAAATCTTCGTCAGCGATGGCTTGGTGGAGAACGAGCAACTTGTGACGACCGATATCGCGGCCCCGGTGCCGGGCATGCCGTTGCGCATCGCCGGGACTGAAGGTGAGAGGATCGAGCGGAACGTCCAGGTAGCCCACGAAGAAGGGACCCGCCAATGAGTCACAAGAAACACCAGGGCGAGCACCGCGAATACCACGGGCCCATCGCCTGGATGGTCCACAATCGCATTACTCCAAACTTGATGATGATGATCTTCCTCGTGGGTGGCTTCTTCGTGGCGACCCGCGTCAAACAAGAGGTATTCCCGGAGTTCGATCTGGGCCTGGTGACAATCCAGGTGGCCTATCCGGGATCGAGTCCCGAAGAGGTTGAGCAAGGCATCATCCTGGTCATTGAAGAGGCGATTCGCGGTCTGGACGGAATCAAAGAAATCACCGCCACGGCCGCCGAAGGGATGGGCATGGTCTCGGCCGAGCTGGAGGACAGCGCCGACGAGCAGCGGGTCTACCAGGACATCAAGCAGCAAGTCGACCGGATCATCACGTTCCCGCTGGATGCGGAGGAGCCGGAGGTAAGCCTGCGGATCATCCGCCGGGAAGTGATGCAGATCCAGCTCTACGGTGACACCAGCGAATGGGTCCTGCGCGAACTGACCGAACAGGTGCGGGACCGCCTGTTGGAGGACCCCGAGATCACTCAGGTCGATCTGGTCGGCGCGCGTCGATACGAGGTGGCCATCGAGATCGATCAAGACGTGCTCCGCACCTACGGCCTGACGCTCGATGACGTCGCCCAACGGGTCCGCCAGACCTCGGTCGAGATCCCCGGCGGCACCGTCGAGACCCAGGCGGGTGATATTCTGCTGCGCGTCAACGAGCGCCGTGACTGGGCTCGGGAATTCGCAACCATCCCGGTCATTACCACGGCTGACGGAGCGATCGTGACCCTCGGCAACGTGGCACAGATCAAGGACACGTTTGAAGAAACCGACCGTTACGCTACCTATCGTGGCCTGCCCGCCGTGGCGCTGGGGATCTATCGCGTGGGGGAGCAAACCCCGATCGGCGTTTCCGACGCCGTCCGGGCCGCCATGAAAGAGATCGAAAGGGAGTTGCCGCCGGGCGTCAACTGGGTCATCAGTACGGACCAATCAGACATCTACCGCCAGCGTCTGGAACTGCTTCTGAAGAACGCCTTCTACGGTCTTACCCTGGTCCTGCTGCTTCTGGGGCTATCGCTGGATCTGCGACTGGCCTTCTGGGTCACAATGGGCATTCCGACGTCATTTCTCGGCTGTTTTCTGTTTCTGCCGGGAATGGATGTCACGATCAACATGATTTCTATGTTCGCCTTCATTATCGCACTGGGTATCGTTGTCGATGACGCCATCGTGGTCGGTGAGAACGTGTACGAATATCGCCTGCGCGGGATGAGCTTCATGCGGGCGGCAATCCTCGGTACGCGCGAGGTGCTACTGCCCGTGACGTTCAGCATTCTGACCAATATCGTGGCGTTTCTGCCCTTGTGCTTCGTTCCCGGCGTTATGGGAAGGATCTGGCGCGTGATCCCCTTCGTGGTGATTACGGTGTTCGCGATTTCCTGGGTGGAGGCCCTCCTGATCCTGCCCTGCCACCTCGCTCACGGCCGACGGCGAACCTCCGAGCGTAGGGGGCTGATTGGCACAGTGCAGCACGCCTTCAGCTCGGGTCTGGACCGGTTCATCAACAGAGTGTACGCGCCTCTCCTCGACTTCTGCATTCGTTTTCGCGCGGTTACTATCGCTCTCGCTGCGGCCGTGCTTATTGTGATCCTGGGCTATGTGGCCAGCGGCCGCATCGGTCTGATTCTCATGCCGCGCGTCGAGTCGGACGTAGCCGTGGTGACAGCCACGCTCCCTTACGGGTCACCGGTGTCCAGGGCCGAGCAAGTCCGTCGCCAATTGGTGACAGCCGCCGAACAGACCGCCGAGGCCAACGGGGGCGAGCAACTCGTCCAAGGGATCTTTGCCCTCATCGACGAGAACGTCGTCGAGGTCGCGGCCTATCTGACCGATCCCGATGTCCGTCCCATCGGCACGACGCAACTAACTCGACTGTGGCGTGAGCGTACGGGGCCCATTCCAGGGTTGGAGAGTCTGCGTTTCGAGTCAGATCGCGGCGGCCCCGGTCGCGGCGCCGCTCTGACCGTGGAATTGAGCCACCGCGATATCGACGTCCTGGACAGGGCCAGCGAGGCCCTGGCGGAGCGTCTGGCGGACTTCGCGAACATCAAAGACATCGACGACGGTTTCACGCCGGGCAAACGCCAGTTGGATTTCAGCCTCACCGAGGAAGGCCACAGCCTGGGACTGACGCAGCAGGCGCTGGCCAGGCAATTGCGCAACGCCTTCTACGGCGCCGAAGCCGTGCGCCAGCAACGCGGACGCAACGAGATCAGGGTCAAGGTCCGTCTGCCGCGCGAGCAGCGGATACGCCAGTACGACCTCGAACATCTGCTCATTCGTACCCCGCGCGGCACCGATGTGCCGCTAACGCAGATTGCGGAAATCAAGCGAGGTCGAGCCTACACGGCGATCAACCGCCGTAACGGCCGCCGCACCGTCAATGTGACAGCCAACGTCGAGCCAATGTCCCAGACCAGCCAGATACAAGCGACGCTCGAAGCAGAGGTACTGCCCAAACTGGCCAAGGGTTTTCCCGGCCTGTCCTACGGCTGGGAAGGACGCCAGCAAGACATGTCGGAGAGCACCGGGAGTCTGTTCAAGGGTCTGCTGATGGCATTGTTTGCGATCTACGCCCTGCTGGCGATTCCGTTCCGCAGCTACTACCAGCCGCTGATCGTGATGATCGCCATCCCGTTTGGTATCGTGGGGGCGGTCCTGGGCCACATCCTCATGGGCTATTCCCTGAGCCTCATGAGCATGATGGGCGTGGTCGCTCTCTCCGGCGTGGTGGTCAATGACTCGCTGGTGCTGATCGACTACGCCAATCGCCTGGCCCGCGCAGGCACAGGGACACTTGACGCCATTCACCAAGCTGGGGTCCGGCGCTTTCGACCGATTATGCTAACCACGCTGACCACGTTCGGGGGACTGGCCCCGATGATCTTCGAACCATCGCTTCAGGCACGGTTCATGATCCCCATGGCTATCTCATTGGGATTCGGTATCCTCTTCGCCACGGCCATCTCCCTCGTGATCGTGCCCTGCCTGTATTCCATTGCGGAGGACATCCGCAAGCTCCTGCAGCGTGTGCGTCCCCTTGAGCCTGAGCCGGACGTCGGTCAGAGCCCCGCTTCGGCCTGATCATGGACACGAGACCCAGTTCTGCCTGCCCGATACGGGCACAGACTCTGGCTCCGCGCTGCCGAGAGGCGTGGGACGGCTCGGCCCCACACGCCCATCGCGGCCGGGCAAAATGTCAGAAAACCCGCAGAAACCACCGAAGTTGGGCCTATAATCTGATACAATAGGCTATTGGACAATGTTGCAGACGTCGCAGAGCATTCCGATGGGGCTGTCGGGTGACATCTTCGCGGAGGGGCTACGGGTGATCTGATTATCGTCATTGGAGAAAGGGCAATGCAGCTATGAGAATTCGGAGCTGGTTCCGGTGTGTTCTGTCGACAGCGTTCTTTGGGGCAGTCATGTGGGCCTCACGGCCTTGTGAGGCGTTGGTCGTCAGTGAAATCATGTACCACCCGGCCGAGCCGGAGGAGACGCTTGAGTTCGTTGAGCTCTACAACAACCGGGCGGTTTCCGAGGATCTTACCGACTGTGCATTTACAGATGGCATCGAGTATGCGTTCGCGGCGGGGACAATGCTCGGGCCCAAGCAATACCTCGTCATCGCACGCGATCCCAGCGCCCTCGAGGCGGCCTACGGAATTCAAGGCGCGTACGGCCCTTTCACAGGCCGGCTGAGCAACAGCGGGGAGCGAATCGATCTGACCAATGGCAATGGAGAGGTCTTCCTGTCCGTAAGGTATGGCGACGACCACCCCTGGCCGGTCTCGCCGGATGGCGCAGGGCACTCGCTGATCCTCTCCGGCCTCGGCGGCGACCCGGACGAGGCCTCATCGTGGTCGGCCAGCAGCCGTCTCGGCGGCACCCCCGGCGGTCCCGACGAGGTCCAGATCGAGCCTGAAGATCCAATCCTGGTTACTCTCGTGGACATTGGCCACGCCGGACGCTACTTCAAAGGGACCGGCGAACCATCGCCTGGCGCAGGAGGCGAGCCGACAACGGCCTGGACGCAGGTGCAGTTCAACGATAGTCCAGCCACCACCGCATGGCTTGACGGTCC
>CAZGRF010000018.1:0-1999 GCA_964527825.1 uncultured Pirellulales bacterium | reverse complement strand
CAGGGCCACAATTCCGCGATATCGGGCAGCTCGGACTGCATCGCCAGCCCCATCCTCCGGGCGGTGATAGCGGTGCCCGAGGAGCCCGACAGCCCGCGGGCGCGGCTGGTCATCAACGAACTGCTGGCCAACAGCGACGCAGCTCCGGGCGTTGACCGGATCGAACTCTATAACCCGGGCCCTATCGCAGTCGATCTGAGCCATGTCTACCTGAGCGACGACCCAGCAGAATTGCTCAAGTACAAGATACCGAGCGGCATTGTGCTGCAGCCGGGCCAGTTCTGGACGGTCAGCGAAGGAACGCCGCCCACGGGCATACCCTTCGGCCTCGACTTCGCCGGCGAGACGGTCTATGTCACGGCGGCGACCAGTGGTACGACGCCGACGCCGGTCCGCGTGATGGATGCGGTGCGCTATGGCGCCATGGAGCCCGATGTCAGCTTCGGACGATATCCCGACGGCGCCAAGACCTTTGACTTCCTCTCATCGGCTACCTTCGGAGGGCCGAACAGCCGGCCGGTAATCGGCGACATCGTGATCAACGAGATCATGTACCACCACCCTACCGAAGACGACCGCTTCGAGTACGTCGAGTTGTACAACCGGGGGACGACTGCCATCTCGCTGGCGGGGTGGGCTTTCACCGACGGTATCGACTACACATTCGCCGAGGGTGTCGAGCTACCGCCGGACTCGTACCTGGTCGTAGCCAAGGACCCGGGCTTCCTCGCAGGCGCGTATGACAATCTCGTGGTCGGGTCGAATCTGGTCGGTCCCTATGCAGGCGGTCTCGACAACCACAGCGAACGCGTCCGGCTGTCTCGACCGTTCGTGCAGGCCGACGCAGGTGTGGGAGAGCCTGAGACGCACATGGTTACCGCCGACGAAGTCACGTATTACGACGGCGGTCGCTGGCCGAGCTGGGCCGACGGCGACGGGGCCAGCCTGGAACTGCGCGACCCGCACAGCAACAACGACACGCCCGGCGCCTGGGCCGACAGCGACGAGACAAGTAAGGCCGCGTGGCAGCAGTTCTCATTCACCGTCAGCAGCAACGACTCTCAGTACACGCATGACCAAGTCACGATTTTCGATTTCATGTTGCTCAACCGAGGCGAGGTGCTCTTCGACGACCTCGAACTGGTTATCGACGGCATCAATCGCGTGACAAACGGCGGCTTCGAGGCAGGCGAGTCGTCCTGGCGGATCATCGGCAACCACGTCCGCTCGTTCGTGACGACACAGGACCGCCATTCCGGGACCCGCGCGCTGCACGTGATCGCCACCGGACACGGCGACCCGGGGGCGAATCGCATCAATCAGTCCATCAGCAGCGTCAGAGCCAACACGGTGACGCTCCGAGGCTGGGCGCGATGGCAGCGCGGAAGCCGATTCCTACTCTTACGCACAGCGCGGGAGCGAGCGCCCGTCCAGCCGCCGCGACCGGCGCACGCCTTCGAGCTCGACATGCCGCTGAACATCGGCACGCCGGGCCTGCGGAACACGGCCTTCGCGTCCAATTGCGGACCTGACGTCGTGGACGTGCGGCATACGCCTGTCTTGCCTGCGGCCGGCGAGCCAATCGTCGTGACTGCTCGCATCACCGACAACGACGGCGTCGTAGCGGCCATGCTGGCATATCAGTCGGAGGGTGGGAACGACCAGGCAGCCGCCTACATGGTCGATGACGGCTCCGGCGACGACCTGATCGCTGGTGACAGCGTCTTCACCGCCACGATCCCGGGAGCCCCCGCAGGCACCTTGCGGTCGTTCTATATCACTGCCTTCGACGGCGCGGCGGTCACGCAGTTCCCCACGCTGGACCCCACGGCGGATGTGCCCATCCGAACCTGCCTCGTGCGGGTCGGCGACACACAACTGAACACGCAGTTCGCCACCTACCGCATTTGGGTTTCCGACGCCACGATAGATGTATTCCGATCGCGCGCCAACCTGTCGAACGAGTTGCTGGACTGCACGTTTGTCTACAACGACACCG
>CAZGRF010000017.1:0-18773 GCA_964527825.1 uncultured Pirellulales bacterium | reverse complement strand
TCTGGGCCGGGGGTGATTGGGAGGCCCCGACCCTGGGCCTGTCCGACGCGAAAATGACAATCGGAAAGCGGCGATTTTGGGTCGGCACAAACCTTGACCGTTTGCCATCGCCATTTCTATAATCAGGCCCTGCTGGCTGTCCTGTCCGTGCCA
This sequence comes from uncultured Pirellulales bacterium, assembly GCA_964527825.1. GTDB lineage: Bacteria > Planctomycetota > Phycisphaerae > Sedimentisphaerales > Anaerobacaceae > JAFGLV01. The sequence continues at coordinate 18,620 of CAZGRF010000017.1, read as the reverse complement.
TGTTGAAATCTGTCTTGTGCTCCGTAGGGACGCAATACTCTGCGTCTCGGCCGCAGTATGATGCACGAGCGGGCCGCGTTAGGGATACGATCTTATGAAGCAGATCATCAAAGAAGTCCTTGAGGCAGAGGAACGGGTCGATGCTGCTCTGAAGGAAGCGCGCCAGCGTGCCTCCGAAATGAGACGCGCTGCGGAGCAGGAAGCGACAGAGAAGATCAACCAGGCCAGGCAAGAGGCCCGGCAGATCATGCAGGTGGGGGCGGAAGAGGCCAAAAAGGAAGCCGAACGCCTCGCGGAAGAAAAAATCATGCAGGCGGCCCAGCAGCAAAACGCTCTGCTCAGCGAGAATACGGATGTCGTAAATAGGCTGGTTGACAGCATTTGCAGCCTTGTGCTGACTACGGAGCGCCAAATCGACAGCCAATGATGTCGGGCCCACTATCGAAATACGCCTTTATCAACGCCAAGCTGCGTGCACGGATCAGCAAAATCCTCCCCCGCGAGGTCTTTGACCAGTTGGCCAAGGCACCGTCCCTGGAGGCGGTCCTGGCCATTCTGCGGGAGACGCCGTTCGCCGAGCTTGAACGGACGTACTCAGCGACCGGCGATCTCAAACAGGCAGAGCTCGACCTGCTTCGGACCGAGATCGGGCTCTACCGAAATGTCAGGCAATACGTTCATCCTGACTGCCTGGAGATGGTGGATGCACTGCTGTCGCAGTATGAAATCGACAACCTCAAGAATGCCATCAGGATCTTCTTCGACCGGAGCATCCGCAAGCGTGCGGCCGATGCGAGCATGCACTACATCCTGTACGAGCGCATCATTCACGACATCCCCATCGACATCGTGGTGAACGCGTCAGACTTCGACGAGATCGCGGGTGTCTGCGAAGGGACGCCGTACAGCCAGGTCATCAGGAAGTACAGCACCACGGTCGAATCGGAAGGTTCACTCTTCCGGATGGAGCTTGCCCTTGACCACTTCTACTACAAGACCCTTCTGTCCGCTATTGAGAAGCTGGAACCGGCGGACCGTGCCATTGCCCTGAGGCTCGCCGGCGTGGAGATCGATCTGCAGAATATAAGATGGATCATCCGGTTCAAACGCTATTATGATCTGCCCCTGGAAGCGGTCATGGCTGCCATCGTGCCGGGAGGTTTTAACCTGAGCCAGGCGGCGATCGACGAGCTGTACCGGGCGCAGAACGTCACGTCTGTGCTGCGGGGGTACGTCAGGAGCCGTTATCCGACCTTGTCGGCGCTGCTGTCGTCCGAGACCTCGGACAGCATGTCGCGGCTTCTCCTGATTCGCGCGATCATGGAAGAGATCATGAAGTACGAGGTCCATCGCATCCTCACGGGCTATCCTTTCACCATAGGTATCGTACTGGCCTATTTCCTGTTGAAAAGACGTGAGTTGAGCAAGCTCCGAATCATACTCAACGCCAAGCAATACGGAGTCGAACGGGAACGGATCGAGAGCATGCTATGATGTTCACCACTCCGATGGTACAGCTCTTTGCGGTCGTCCTGCGGAAGGATTCCGAGCGGGTGACTGAGGCCCTTCTTCGAGAGGGGGTCATGCAGTTCATCAGCACGTCGGAGGTCGGAGACGGACAACTGCGTCCCAGCCCGTCCTCCCAGCCCAAGGTATCTCTGACGGAGATCACGGAGCTGAGGAGACGGGCCGAAGGGTTCTTGCACGCGGCCGGCATTGTCCCTTCCGCACCCAACGAAGCGGACCTCGACAGGCGTGTCATGGTGGACATAGGCAAAGAGAACACCCACTTTGACAGCATCGAGAGAAAGCGGGCCGGCATCCGCGAGCGGCAGCGGGCCATCCAGCAGGAAATCCTCAAGCTCGAAGACATCCGGAGGCAGGTCGCACTGTATGGCGCGGACCTGCCCGACATGGTGCGGTCGGCAAGACACTCGTTTATCGCCATGCAGATCGGCAGACTTCCCGTCGCCAACGTGAAGAAACTGGAGGGTGAGCTCAAAGCGTTCCCTTGCCTGCCTGTTGCGATGGGCCGGGACGGCGACATGGCTCACTACGTGCTGATCTCAATGAAAAGGGACAGCGAGCAGATTCAGAAGATCCTCGCCAGCTCAGGATGGACCGAGGTGGAATTGTCGACTCAACCGCGGTCTGTCAAAGAAGATGCATCGAAGGAGCTTTCCGCGAAGCTGCTCGCTCTGACTGACGAACAGAAGAAGCTGGAGGCGGAAGCCGAGGAGGTCGTCAAACAGGACGCGGCCCACCTCCAGGACGTGTGGATCAATCTGCGGGTCAGCGAGCTGTTCCACAGAATCCAGGACAATTTTGCTTCCTCTGCCAGGACCGTTGTCTTTACGGGTTGGGTCCCCGCCTCGAAAGAGCAGCGCCTGACCCAGATCATCCGGCAGGCAAGTGCGAATCGCTGCTACCTGATGTGGAACAAGGCGGGCAGCGAGGAGATTGCCGGCGATGATGTCCCCGTGCGTCTCGAGAATCCGAAGGTCCTGGCGCCGTTCCAGATGCTCGTCAGGAATTTCGGCATACCGCAGTACGGCACCATCGACCCGACCCCCTTTGTCATGCCCTTGTATCTGGCCATGTTCGGACTGATGTTTGCCGACATCGGACAAGGTTTGGTCTTGGCCGTGCTTGGCATCCTGGGCATCTCTGCCTGGCGGAGAGACGAGAAGAAGAAGGGGATGTATCAGCTCTCCTGGCTAATCGTCTGGTGCGGCCTGTCCTCGGTGCTGTTTGGCGCTCTCTTCGGGTCCTTTTTCGGCTTGGGTCTCATCAAGCCGCTGTGGTTTAACTTCCACGGCATCATCTCGGGGCATGGTTCCGACAGTTCCGTCGTTAGAGACGTGTACGATATATTGTCTATTGCCCTGTACTTCGGCATTGCCGTCATCGTTCTTGGTTTGCTGTTCAACTGGGTCAACCTGCTTCGAACGAGGAAATGGATGGAACTACTCTTCGACAAGGGTGGCATCCTGGGCGGTTGGATCTACGGAGGAGGTGTCTACACGGCCTCCTATCTGGTGGCGCACGACTATCGGGGGTTTCCGCCAGGGACGATAGTGTTCTTGCTCGTGGGCTTGCCCGCGCTGCTGCTGTTCGCTAAGGAGCCCTGTCATCTTCTCAGGCGCGCTAAGGAGCCTTCCGAAAGGAAGCCTAATCTCGTTTTTGCAGCGCTCAACTCCGTGCTGGAATGGGTTGTTGAGTTGCTTGAGATCTTTAGCGGGTATCTCTCCAATACCCTGTCGTTCATGCGAGTGGCCGGACTTGGCATCGCGCATGTTTGCCTGATGATCTCCGTTTTCACCCTCGCCGACATGACGTCGGGTATCGCCGCCATTGTTGTTCTCGTGTTCGGGAATATGCTGGTTATCGCGTTGGAGGGCCTCTCCGCCGGGGTACAGGCGTTGAGGCTCAACTACTATGAATTCTTCACCAAGTTCTTTCATGGGAGCGGGAGGTTGTACACCCCGGTTTCGTTGAAGAGTGAGCTTTAGTCAATTACAGTTGCAGACAGGAAAGGACCGGATACTATGGGCAAGCCTGAAAGGGAGTTGAAGCGACGGATCACCCAGAGCATTGTTATGCTCTGTACGGTGATGGCGATAACGACAATGCTATTTTGTTCCAGGTCTTTTGGGGCAACAGCCGGCGAAGAAGAAATCGCTCAACAGGTGCCGAAGTCGGAAGCAAACGTGAAGTACGGCCTTGTCTCCGCGGCGGTGGCTTTCGGCTTGGGTGCGATCGGCGCCGGCATTGCGATCGCTCACGTCGGTGCCGCCGCCGTGGGCGCCGTCGCGGAGAAGCCGCAGATCGCCGGTCAAGCTCTGATTTTTGTGGCCCTGGCCGAAGGGTTGGTGATATTCGGTTTCATCACGGCCCTGATGATCCTCGGCAAGGTGTGAGGGTCCCATGAAATACGCGATCATAGGCGATGAAGATACGGTGCTCGGCTTCGAGATGGTGGGCGTGTCGGGTAAGATCGTCCATGATGCCGAGGAAGCGCGGCGTGCTTTTGAGGCGCTCCTGGCAGACAGAGACGTCGGTATTGTCATCATCACCGAGCGCGTCGCTGACATGATGCGGGCCACAGTGGACAAGTACCTGTTTACGGTGAGCTTCCCGCTCATCGTGGAGATTCCCGACCGAACGGGCCGCGCGCCGGGAAGACCTGGAATCAGAGAGATGGTGAACACCGCCATCGGGATCAAACTGTGATGTGCTCGATGCGTGGGTCGAGAACCGACCTTGCCTACTCTGTAGAGGCGTGACATTGCATGGAATCAACAGAGACAGATAGAACTGCACTGATCTCGGATATCGAGGCCGATGCCCAGGTCGAGGCGGGACAGATACTGAAGGAGGCCGAGAACCAGGCGGCCGAAAAGAGAGAATATGCCGAGAAGCAGGTCGCGTCCCTGCTGGACGATGCCCGGAAGAAGGCACAGGACCAGGCGGAAGCGATCGCGAAGAGGGCCCTCTCGGCGGCGGACCTGGAAATCAAGCGTCGATCCATGGGCGCCCGCGACGCTGTCATGCGTGACATCATGGACCGGGTCGAGAAAGAACTCGAGGCGATGATCGATGACGCGCAGCGCTACCGGCCCGTTCTGGCTGACTGGATCGCGGAGGCCGCCCTCGGTTTGGGGGCCGCATCTGCAGAGGTCAATGCTTCGGGAAAGGAACGGACCTTGATCGACGACCAGTTGCTGGCGGAGGCCGGCGGAAAGGTACATGCGCAGACCAACAGACACGTGAAACTGACGCTGTCTGCCGCACCGCCTCTCAAATCTCAGGGGGTGGTTTTGACCGCACTCGACGGACGTACGGCCTTCAACAACCAGGTAAAGACGCGGTTGCAGCGCAGTCAGCGCCAGATTCGCACGCTGATATATGACGCTTTGTTTACCGACAATCGAAAAGAATGACGATGAATGACAGGATCATTGGACGCGTTAAGCGGGTAAACGGCCCCGTAATCGAGGTGATGGGGATCACCGATGCTGAAATGTTCGAACTCGTCAGAGTCGGCGAGGAGAACCTTGTCGGCGAACTGATCAAGCTCGAAACCGACAGCGCGGTTGTTCAGGTCTACGAGGACACGACAGGCATTGCGCCGTTTGATCCCGTCTACGGAGCGGCGATGCAACTCTCGGTGGAACTGGGGCCGGGAATGGTCGGCACGATCTACGACGGCATCCAGAGACCGCTCGAAGCTATCCATGCGATGTCGGGTATTTACATCAAGCGCGGCATAACCGTTCCCCCTCTGAGCAGGGAGAAGAGGTGGCATTTCGTCCCTTCGGTGAAAGCGGGAGACCCCGTCTCCGGTGGTACGGTCCTCGGCACCGTCCAGGAGACCGAGCACGTTCTTCACAAGATCCTGGTGCCGCCCGGACACGAAGGTGTTGTTGAGTCCATCGTGCCGGAGGGTGACTATGTGGTGGAGGATGTGATCGCCGTCTTAAACACCGAGGATGGCGGGAAGCAGGAGCTTTTTCTTATGCACCGTTGGCCTATCCGGGTCCAGCGGCCGACTCGCAAGCGGCTTGCCCTTGATGTTCCACTCGTCACCGGCCAGAGGGTCATCGATGCGCTCTTTCCCGTCGCCAAGGGAGGGACGGTGTCGATTCCGGGGGGATTCGGCACGGGCAAGACCATGACACAGCAGGCGGTCGCGAAATGGTGCGATGCCGATCTTATCGTGTATATCGGCTGCGGGGAACGAGGCAATGAGATCACCGATGTGCTGACCGAATTCCCGAAGCTGGTCGATCCGAGGACCGGCCGCTCCCTCATGGAACGGACCATCCTGATTGCCAACACGTCCAACATGCCGGTTTCCGCGCGTGAAGCGAGCATCTATACGGGGATAACCATGGCCGAATACTTCAGAGACCAGGGTTATCACGTCGCCGTGATGGCGGATTCAACTTCGCGGTGGGCCGAAGCGCTGCGCGAGCTTTCCGGCCGTATGGAAGAAATGCCGGCAGAGGAGGGATTCCCCGCTTACCTGCCGACGAGAATAGCGGAGTTCTACGAACGCGCCGGGTCGATGGAGACCTTGGGCGGTGAAGAGGGTTCTGTCACAGTCATTGGCGCCGTGTCCCCGCCCGGCGGGGATTTCTCCGAGCCGGTGACCCAACACACGAAGCGGTTCATTCGCTGCTTCTGGGCCCTTGACCGGAACCTTGCCAACGCCCGACACTACCCCGCCATCTCCTGGCTCGACAGCTATAGCGAATATCTCAATGACGTGGCTCCGTGGTGGGAGCAGCAGGTCGGTTCGGAATGGCTCGCCGATCGCGTTGAAATCATGGATCTCCTCCACCGAGAAGTGCGGCTGCAACAGGTCGTCAAGCTCGTCGGCCCCGATGCCTTGCCCGACACACAGCGATTTATCCTGGAAGTGTGCACCTTGTTCAAGAACGCCTTTCTTCAACAGAACGCCTACGACAAGATCGATGCGTTTTCCGTCGTGCAGAAGCAGGCGAAGATGCTCCACATCATTGTCGCCTACTGGAAGCGGGGTTATGAAATCATCAGGAGAGGCGCGACGCTCCTCGAGCTGAGAAAAGTAAAAGTCTATCAAGACATCATCAAGATGAAGTTTTCCATACCGAACGACGATCTCTCCGGCCTCGACGCAATCGAGGCCCGCCTGGAGCGCTCCATGGACCAGTTGGAGGCATTGCATGCCTGACGCAAAAGACAGACGTCTTCTATCGGGACGTGAATATATCGGCGTAGAAAAGATCGACGGCCCGCTCGTCTTTGTCAGCAAGACGCATCCTGTTGGATACCGAGAGCTCATAGAGTGCATCGACAAGCAGGGGAACGTGCGGCTGGGAATCGTGCTGGAATCGTCCACCAATATTGTAGTTGCTCAGGTGTTTGAAGGGACGTCCGGCCTGACGCTTCCCGATACGAGGATACGGTTCTCCGGTGAGCCGCCTACCATTTCCGTCTCCAAGGAGATGTTGGGGCGCATGTTCAATGGTCTGGGACTCCCCATCGATGGGGGACCGCCGCCCCGAGGTGACATCGAGCTCGATGTGAACGGCATGGCCATCAATCCGACCGCGCGACAGTATCCGCGCGACTTCATCCAGACCGGCATCTCTGTCATCGACGGTATGAATACGCTTATCAGAGGCCAGAAACTTCCCATATTTTCAGGCAATGGCCTGCCTCATAACGAACTGGCCGCCCAGATCGCACGCCAAGCAAGAATACGCGGCTCGAACACGGAGTTCGCCGTTGTCTTTGCGGCCATGGGGGTCAAACACGACGTGGCCCGGTTCTTCATCCGGTCCTTCGAGGAGAGCGGGGTGCTGGACAATGTCGCGCTGTTTCTGTCTCTGGCCGATGACCCCTCCATCGAGCGCCTGATTACGCCGCGGACCGCCCTGACCCTGGCCGAGCATCTGGCCTTCAACGAAGATATGCACGTGCTCGTCATCATGACTGACATGACCAACTACTGCGAGTCCTTGCGCGAAATCTCCACGATTCGCGGCGAGATCCCTTCCCGCAAGGGGTATCCCGGCTACCTCTACTCGGACCTTGCCGAGCTCTATGAGCGCTCGGGCATGATCAAAGAGCACAAGGGGTCTATTACCTCGCTACCCATACTGACGATGCCGAACGATGACATCTCGCATCCTATACCCGATTTGTCCGGGTACATCACGGAAGGGCAGATCGTGTTCGAGCGCGAGATGGACGGGAGAGGCATCTATCCACCGGTGGCGGGCCTGCCGTCGCTCTCCCGTCTGATGAAGGATGGCATCGGCGAAGGCATGACCCGGGAGGACCATCCGCACCTGGCCAGTCAACTCTTCGCCGCCTACAGCTACGTGAAGGATGTGCGCAATCTCGCCTCCGTCATCGGCGAAGAAGAGCTGACGCCTCTCGACCACAACTACCTTGAGTTTGGCAAGGCCTTCGAGCAGAAGTTCGTTTCCCAACGCAAGGATGAGAACCGAAGTATCGAACAGACACTGGACCTCGGCTGGGAAGTCCTGAGATTGTTGCCGGCTGAAGAGCTGCACCGGATCACCGAAGAGGAAATAGAGAAATACTACGGAGCATAGCGAGCACCGGACATGCCACCGCTCAACTACGCACCAACGAAGACGAACTTGCTGAGGCTCAAGAGTGATCTGAGGTTCGCCCAGCAGGGATACGAGCTCCTGGACCAGAAGAGAAACATCCTGATCATCGAGCTCCTTTCGCTGGTGGATCAGACCACGGACCACCAGGGCCGGGTTGAAAGTGCGCTGGCGGAAGCGTATAAGGCATTGGAAGAGGCGGTGTTTGACATGGGAAAGCTCAAGGTGCAGTACTTGACCGGGGCCGTCAACATTGCGGTCGACGTCACCGTGCGTTCCAGGCGGGTCATGGGTGTCAGGCTTCCGGTCGTCGAGACGGAGTTCACCGAGCGGAGCCCCTACTTCAGCCCCATGGGCACCACCTTCTGGATCGATAGCGCGCTGCAGTCGTTCAAGGAAGCGCTCCGATTGCTGGGCAAGCTCTCGGAACTGAAAATATCGGTGCTCCGGCTTGCCAACGAAGTCAAAAGAACGATAAGAAAGGTCAACGCTCTCGAGAAGATAGCCATTCCTGACCTGAGAGAGACTCTGCATTATATCGAAGGCAGGCTCGAAGAAAACGAGCGCGACATGTTTACGCTCATGAAGATGGTCAAGCGCAATCTGGATGCAAAAAGGCTAAGAGCAAGGGAGGCGAACCGTGGGTAAGCCCATCAACAAGATCATGGTCTACGTCGACGGAACCGAGCAGTCTGTCACTGCGGCCCAGTATGCTATATGCCTCGCGTCGTTTTCAGGCGCCGAGCTCATCGCCCACTATGTTGTCAATACCCGCGCCATGGAAGACCTGCTGAAGGCCAGGATATTCCTCCAGGATGAAGAGGTTGAATACGAGCACGACATGGAGGCGGATGCCCAGCGGTATCTCAACTACGTCGGCGAGCTGGCGGCCAGGAAGGGCGTGCCTATCGTCAAGAAGCACAGTAAGGGGAGCGTTCACAAGGAGATAGTCGATGCGATCAGCGAGTACGGAGTGGATATTCTTGTCATCGGCGAGTTGTCCCGGATCAGGAGTAGAAGAGACGAATTCTACGATGAGGCCGAACGAGCCATGCGCACGGTCCCGTGCTCCGTCCTGATCGTCAAAGACGAGGACCGGGTCTGGGAGATGTACGAGTCGCTGGCATAATACAAAGAAACTGAGCAGACATGAACTCTGTCGTAACGGGTGAACTACCAGGAGATATGTGACATGGCTTTGATTGACTTGCTTGTACCTGAAGTCGTGAAGACACCTTTGGAATCGAAAGACAAGCCCGGCGTCTTGCGGGAGCTCGTCGGGATACTGAAGGATGCGGGGCGAATTGATGATTTGGGAACGGTGCTCAGGGCGGTACAGGAACGCGAGGACAAGCAGAGTACCGGACTGGAGGAAGGTATCGCGGTGCCGCACGGCAAGACAGTCGCGGTTTCCAGCCTGAAGCTTGCGGTAGGCATAGCCCCGCAAGGAATCGACTTCAATTCTCTCGATGGCAAGCCGACCACGCTTTTCTTTCTGCTCGTAGCGTCGCCGGACCAGTCCGGACCGCATGTGGAAGCCCTTGCCGAGATCGCCAAGCTGGCGCGCTCCAAGGCGTTTTGCCAGGCGCTGGTCCGCGCCGGAAGTGCCCAGGAGGTGATTGGGTTGATCAGGGGCGAATGACGGCGTGGCCGGCGCCGATGGCGAATTCACGCTCTACGAAGACGACGGCCAGGGCACCTGGACGCGCATCACCCGGGATGATTCCGAAAAGCGCCTGACGATTGAGCCCGACCCACGCACGAAAGGAAAGCCCTTGCCGCCTCGCACGTTCTCGGTTGTGCTCCTGCCGGCGGGAACACTCGCAAGACGGTCGGATTTGCCGGCACGCGGGTCGATGTCGTCTTCTAACGGCGCTGGATATCGAGTCAGGTTCCGTTATCGAGGTCGCCCGGTTCGAGGGTGATGTGGCCGTAGCCGAGGAGGGTGCCGGTGGCGCGGGCGAGGTCGATCTGGGCGATTTCGTAGTCGACAAAGGAGCGAATGCGGCTGAGTTGAGCGTCCGCCAGACGCGTCGCTGCAGACAGCACTTCCGTGCTGGTGCGGCGTCCCAGTTGAAACTGAGATTGCTCGACCCGATAGTCTCGATAGGCGGACGCAACGCCCTGTTCGGCAGCCAGGATGCGGCGCCAGTTCTGGTCCAGATTGCTGGCGGCCTCGTAGACATCTTGTCGGATGATCTGTTCGAGTCGGTCGCGTGCCGCGCGGTCCTGTATCCGGGCGAGCCGAGCGCTCTGCAGGCGGGCCTTCGCAGCGCGGTTGCCTATCGGGATGGCCGCGGAGATGGCGATCGAGTGAGCATCAGATGAGTGGCTTGTTAGGTCCCGGAAGGCGTCCCCCACGGTGTTGTTGTGCGTGTGCGCCGTGTATGTGTAGCTGAGAGTAACGTCGGGCAACGTCGCGTTACGCGCCAGCTCGATGTTGAGATCGTCGATGGTTAGGGTCTGCTCCAATTGCACCATGTCCATACGGTTGGCCAGAGCCTGGCGGACCAGTTCCTGTTCATCCAGGTCCAGGCCGAGCGGGTCGGGTTCCGTCTCTGTCACGATGTCCGTTTTCGATTCCAACGGCATGTCCTTGTCGTTCATCAGACGGCGCAGCTCGCGTGCCCAATCCTGCACCGCGGTCTCTGCGTTGATCACCGCTTCGAGCCGACTCGCCAGACCGGCTTCGGCCCGCACGATCTCGATCTTAGGCGCCGAGCCGGCCGCGACTTTCTTTTTGGCGTGACTGAGTTGGCCCTGGGCCAGCTTGTATTGCTCGCGGCGCACGTCCAGCTCTTTGCGTGCGGCGTACAGACGCCAGTAGGTGACGTCGGCGTTGGCCAGCAGATAGATGGCTGTCAGCTTGGTGGCCGCGCCGACGATGTTCCATTCGTGGCCGGCGATGCGGATCGACTGTGTATTGATCCGCGAGCCGGCCCCGCGCCACAGCGATTGCACGTACGAGACACTGGCGGCCGCCTCCGCCACACCGTCGGCATCCGCGTCACTGGTGTAGAACGGCAAACCCACGCTGATCGTCCCGCCGGTAGGGAGGGGTCTCTCAATGCCAATTTCGGAACCGAACGCTTGCGATGTGGTCGGCGTGTTCAGGTCCTCCGTCGCGTTGAAGTACGCTGATCCGTAGAAGGTGCTTTCGAATTTGGCGCGTTCCGCATCCAACGCGCGTCGGGCAATCGACGGATTCACGAGCTGCACCTTCAAGTCCAGGTTGTTTGCCAGCACCGCGGCACGGACCTGTTCGAGCGTCAATGTCGTCGTCCCATGCGGCTCGTTGGGCTCATTGACCTCCTGGGTTATCTGGGCGGTGGCCTGTTCGATCGTGACCGGCGGCGAGACCGACTGGTCCGCGAGTTGGACCCTCTCGATGGTCTTCAGCTTCGTCACCAGAGACGGCGGTGTTACGCTCTCGTCAAACGACGGGGTCCTGCAGCTACAGAAGGCCAACAGGGCTGCGGCCGTCGCCATCCATAGTCTATGACATTTCAGTCTGCCCATGCGATTCGTCATGCCCTGTCTTATGCAACGCGCGTGCCAGGAGCCGGTTGGCCTAAGACACACCTGTGGGCTCAGAAACGCCTTAGCTCGGCGTGCCGTGTCCGTATCCTGGGATCCTGCGCCCGAAACCGGACAGTCGCGCTGGCCTCACGAGACCTCGTCGACGTACTCATATCGGACCAACTCGATGCCGCCGAAATCCTCGCTCTGCGTTCGAGAAATCTCCCTGAAGCCGCAGGCCAGGTACATCATCCGGGCGGGAGCGAAGAATGGATGACTGGCCGTATCAACGACGATGCGCTGAGCACCCTTGTCCTTGAGGATCGAGACGGTTGCGCGGACTTGGGCGCTGCCGTATCCCTGGCGGCGGTGCCGGGGGACGATGCAGTTCTGGCCGATTCGACCTTCTTGCGGGAGCCGGCGGGGGTCCCAGGACACAAGCCCGATAGGATTGCCATCAAGGTAGGATACCAGCAAACGCCCACCTATCACGTCCGGATGAGCGAAGACCTCGTCATCGAATCTCTGCCAGCGCGCCTCGTACGTCGCGGCCCAGGCGGGCTTGGCTTCCAGCAGACCCGCGTAGCTCTCACGGAGCAGATCGAAGAGCGTGCCGCGCTCGAACTCGAAGGGCGATTTGAACTGCACCGGCCTATCCACCTGCAACTGCCGACTGATCCACTTTGATCTCGCCATCCATCCAGCCGTCCTTGAGTCGGATGATACGCCGGCCGTGCGCGGCGTATTTGTCGTTATGGGTCACCTGGATGATCGTCGTACCCTCGCGGTTGAGCTTGGTGAACAGGTCCATTATGACTTCGCCCTGTGTCGAGTGCAGGTTACCCGTGGGCTCGTCGGCGAGGATCAGCTTGGGGTTGGCCACCACGGCGCGGGCGATGGCGACGAGTTGTTGCTGACCGCCCGATAGCTGGCTTGGGTACAGGTCTCTCTTACCGACGATCTGGAAGCGGTCCAGCGTGTCGCACACGATGCTGGCACGCTGCGATGCCTTGATGTTACGGTACGACAGCGGCACGTCCAGGTTCTCGTATACGGTCAGACTGTCGAGCAGGTTGAAGGCCTGAAACACGAAGCCCACATACTGGCGGTTCAGGACCTGGCGCTCCTTGGGCTTGAGCGTGTGCACGGCCTGGCCGTCCAGGTAGTATTCACCCTCCCAGTCGTGGTCGAGCATGCCCAGGATGTTCAAGAGGGTGGACTTGCCCGCCGCGGACGGCCCCATGATCGTGACAAACTCCCCGGCCTCGATCTCCAGATTGATCTGCCGCAGCACGTATGTGAATCCCGCTTTGGTCTTGTAGCATTTCTCGACATTCTTCAGTTCTATCATGGTTGAGTTCCTGGTTATGATGGTTGTAGTTATGGCGCGGGCTTGGCCCACACCGCGTCATTCGTACCTCAACGCCTCCATGGGATCGATCTTCATGGCTCGTCGGGTTGGTATCCAGGCGGCAAGGAGGGCGACCACAAACAGGATTCCGGCACCTGCAACAAGGGTAACTGGATCATGAGGTTCAATGCCATAGACCACGCTCTTTAGAATACGTGTTGACACCAGGGCTACGGGTAGGCCGACGGCAATGCCGATCAGTGACAGCGATATGCCCTGACGCAGGATGGGACGAGCGATGTCGCCGGGGCGGGCGCCCAGGGCCATACGCACTCCGATCTCCAGGGTCCGGCGCGTGATGGTGTAACTCATAAGGCCATACAGACCGATGGCGGCCAACAACAGACCCAGGAGGGCGAGAGAGACGCACAGCATAGTAGAGAGACGTTCCATACTGATCGTATCCTCAATCAGAAGGCTTTGCGTTGTGATGTCTTTGACGGGGATCGTGGCGTCCAGGTCGCGGACGATTCTGCGCACACTCGATGACAGGGACAACGGCGGCAGGGCTGTACGCGCCACGACATAGGCCTCGCCGCGAATGGGACACTGTCGATGGGTGTAGTACATCGTGGGCTCGACCGCTTCTCTTATGTTTGCGAACTTGGCATCACCGCAAATGCCCACGATTTGATACTTGTCCAGGTGTTGGCCCAGGGGATTTTCGTTGGGAAAAAAGGTGTCGGCAAAGCACCGATTGATGACTACCACGGGGGTACTACCCTCCGTGTCCCGGCGACCGATGGCACGTCCCTGCAACAGGGGGATACCCATGGTTTTGAAGTAGTCGTCTCCCACGCGGAGAATCAGGGCCTGCCACTTCGCTCCGGTAGGCTCTGTCCGACCCGCAATCGTAAAGTCTTCTGACATCCGCCATCCCCCCGCTAGAGGGCTACTGGTTAGGGATGCGGTACTGACACCCGGCAGAGTTGCTACAGACTCACAGAGTCGATCATAGAGATCGGCACAGGGGCGTCTTTCATAGCCGGCTTCACAGGCATTCAGACTAAAGACGAGCAGCTTCTCTGTGTCAAATCCGGGATTCGTTTGCTGCAGGTTGATAAGTGTCTGAATCAGGAGCCCGGCGAAGACCACCAGCAGTAAAGAGAGTCCCATTTGCACAGACACCAGGGCATTGCCCCAACGGCTGCGTCCCCCTATTGGGGTGCGTGCGTTGGCCAGCCCAATCAACGGGTTGACGCCTGAAATACGCCAGGCAGGCAACAATCCAAACAGGAGAGTCGTGCCCAGGGACAAGCCTATGGTATAGAGCAGTACCTTCCCGTCGATCCTCAGATCAAAGCCTTGCACACCGTAAGACCCCATGAACAGGCCGATGACCATCTGCCTGATCCAGAGCGAGAGCGCCAGGCCCAGCAGGATGGCCACGGTGGACAAGACCAGGCTCTCGATCAGGGATTGCCGCAGGAGGTGTACGCGCCGTGCCCCCACAGCTGCGCGTATAGCCATTTCGCCGTAGCGCGTGGTGCCACGGCTCAACAGCATACCCGCCACATTCGCACAGGCAATCAAGAGCACCAATCCCACCGCACCCAAGAGCATCCAGAACGGTCGGGCAATATGCTCACGCGTGATCAAGGGGCCACAGCTGCCATCTTCCAGGAGGATCGCAGGATTCTCTACAGTTGCTCTGCAATCGCGCAAGGCCTGACGAAAGACGACTTCACACGAGGCTCGGGCCTGGGTGTCGCTCATCCCAGGTTCCAGGCGGGCCATGAGCTGGACCCACCAGTGATTGGGTGAGGCCAGGGACATGCCCACCAGTTTGGCCGGCGTATTCATAGGCACATAGACGTCGGTCCGGTCACCTGGCAAGAGCCCCACAAAGCGCGGCGCCAATACACCCACTACCGTGAAGCTCAGTTTGTTGAGTGTAACAACCTCGCCCAACACGCGCGGATCGAGTCCGAAGTGCTGCTGCCAGAAGCCGTAGGTAATCACAGCCACGGGATCGGCCTGCTGACCTTCATCTTCAGGGGTGATGGTTCGCCCCAGGAACGCATCGGCGCCATAGCCGGTGAAGAAGTTGCCCGAGACTATCATGACATTGCTCGTGGTCGCGGAACCGTTTACTAGGGTTGTGACCCCGCGCAGGTCGTGGTAGGCAAACACCTCGGAGAATCCCTGCGTCTCGTCGCGCAGACGACAGTACAGAGGATAAGAAAATGAGGCCTTACACTCTTGTCCGGAGCGCAGGCGTTTGCCCGTACCACTATAGCTCGAGTTACTCAGCGAGATATTCGATCCCGCCCAGTTGATCACACGGAGCGCCTGCGGGTTTCGCACAGGCAAGGGCTTGAAGAGTATGCCGTTGATGATGCTGAAGATCGCCGTATTGGCTCCGATGCCCAGCGCCAGCGAGACAATCGCCACGACGGTGAAGCCAGGACACTTCCAAAGCTGCCGAATTCCGTATTTGGTGTCGTTGATGAGAGTGCTCATTGCTTCTGGCTCCTGGTTTCTGTTAGCAACCAACGACCATCAACCTGTAAGTCGCTGCCAACCCTACTCGTATCTTAGCGCTTCCATCGGATCGGTTTTCGCGGCGCGGCGGGCCGGAATCCATGCGGCCAGGGCCGCCACGCTGATCAACAGGGTCATGGAGCCCGCCACCGTCATGGGATCATAGGGTTTGATACCGAAGAAGACACTTCGCGATAGATGTGTCACCATCAAGGCAATGGGCATGCCGATGACGGCGCCAATGCCTGCGAGGACCACAGCTTCGCGTAGGATGGGACGAGCCACGTCTCCGGGGCGGGCACCCAAGGCCATGCGGATGCCCATCTCACCGGTACGGCGCGCAACATTGTAGGCCATGAGACCGTAAAGACCGATACACGACAGCGCCAGAGCCAGACACGTCAATCCGCTGCACAATCCTGCAAACAGACGCTCCATGGACACGGACTCCTTGACCACCTGTTCCTGGGTGGCAATGTCTTCCAGGGGAATACTGCGATCAATCCGGGCGAGGCGTTGACGTACTGCTGAAACGAGGGACATCGGCGGCACAACGCTGCGTACCATAAAGGTCATGCGACCGCGGGGATGTTGAGCGCTTGGGAAGTACAGGGTGGGCGGTATGGTTTGACGCAGGTTCACATAGGCGGCGTCACGGCACAGGCCCACGATTTGATAGTCGGTCCTTCCCCAGGTAATGTGTTTGCCCAGGGCATCTCCCTGCGGAAAGAAACGGCGGACAAAGGTCTCATTGGCAATGACGACCCGCGCGTTGTCGCCGTTGTCCGTGGCGTTGAACGGTCGTCCACTGAGTATGGGGATGCCCATGGTGTCCAGGAAATTGTCACCAACTATGAGTAGATGGGTTTGCGTCTGACGGCGTGCTAGGTCACTCCGGCCGGGGATGGAGAATCCAATGGACCCCATAGCGCCGCTGAGAAGGCACACATCAGAGGACGTGACCGAGCGGGTTCCCGGAATGCCGGCCAGGGCCTGACGTGCTTGTTCGTAGAAGCCGGCGAGGTCCTGACCTTCATAGCCGGCCTGTCCCGGATTCACGCGGAAGACCAGCAGGTTCTCCACGTTGAATCCCGGATCGACTCGATGCAGATTGGTGACGGTCTGGATGAGCAAACCGGTGCCCATGACCAGGAGGACAGACAGCCCCATCTGGGTAGCGATCAGGACCTTGCCGGTCCGCAGGCGTGGTGCTGCCTGGGTGCGGTTGTCCCTGAGACTGGCCAGCGGCTGCATGCGTCCTGCCTGCCAGGCCGGGATCATGCCGCATAGCAATGTGGTCAGTGCCGCCACCGCCAACGTAAAGACGAGGACTCGGGCATCCATGGCGGCGTTGATGTGTATGCCGACTTCCCGGGCGACAAAAAAGCGTACCAACCCCGTCCTGATCCACACGGCAAACAACAGGCCGAGGCCGGCACCGGCCAGGGAGAGTAGGCAGCTCTCGGCAAGTGCCTGACGCATCAAAGGCCAACGCCCGGCCCCGATGGCCGCCCGTACGGCCAGCTCATGCCGACGGGCCGCCCCGCGGGCCAACAAAAGGCTTGCCAGGTTGGCACATGCGATCAACAGAACCAGGGCCACCAGGGCCTGCAAGGTCCATAAGGGCTGGGCGGTGTATTCCCCGCCGAGTCCGCATCTTCCGTCTCGTAAGAGAATCCGAGCCTGTTCCATGGTGTCACGAGACGTCTCCAGGAATTGACTGAACACTAGATTGACAGAGGCCTGGGCCTGGGCTTCGGGGGTCGCGAGGTCGCGTCTCGCCATGATCTGTACCCACCAGTGCTCGGCCGAGGCCGGAGACCAGCCGGGTTTGAGCCGAGGCTGGGCCGCTACCAGGGGGACATAGAAGTCCGCCGGATCACCGGCAATTGGTGCGGCATAACCACGCGGCAAAACACCCACGATGGTGAATGCGGTCTTGTTCAGGGCCACCGTGCGCCCAATGACATTTGGGTCGGTTCCGAAGTAGCGTTCCCAGGCACGGTACGTGATCACCGTCACCAGGGCTGCATTAGGCCGGTCGTCTTCAGGGATGATGGTACGGCCGATCAGGGCGTTTGCCCCATAGCCCGAAAAGAAATTGCCCGAGACCATCAATCCCTGTGTGGTGACGGCGTCAGTGGGTATAACGGCCGTCATCCTGTAAAGACCGGCAAAGGCAAAGACCTCGGAAAACCCCTGGGCCTGATCCCGGAACGTGGCATAAGCGGGATAGGGGAAGGTTTGCGAACCGTCCCCGCCGTAGTAACTCGTGAAACTGTAGTCCTCGGCCTCAAAGTCAATCACCCGCAGCTCCCCGGCGCGCGGCACGGGCAGTGACCGCAGCACTACCGCATTGAGCAGACTAAAGATGGCCGTGTTGGCACCAATCCCCAGGGCGAGTGACACAACGGCCACCACCGTGAAGCCGGGAGACTTGATGAGTTGTCGGAGACTGTATTTGATGTCGTTTGAGAGGACGCTCATGATGCCTCCTCAAAGCCGCTTCGTTTGAGCTCTGCCATCTCCTGTTCCTTGCGGGCCGTTTCTTCGTCTTCCACGATGCGGCCGTCGAACAGATGCACGGTGCGCTTTGCGGATCGGGCGTAGCGCGGGTCATGCGTGACCATGCAGATCGTGGCGCCGGATTCGTGCAGCTCGTTCAACATGCCCATGACGATGTCGCCATTGGCGGAATCCAAATTGCCTGTGGGCTCGTCGGCCAGCAGGATCGAGGGCTCCGTGACGATGGCGCGGGCTACCGCGACGCGCTGCTGCTGGCCGCCGGAGAGCTGGCTGGGATAATGCTTCATGCGGTGGGCCATGGACACTCTCTCCAGAGCGGCCTGTACACGCTCCTTGCGCTGGGCCTTGGGCATCTTCTGGTAGGTCAGCGGCAGCTCCACGTTCTCGTAGACGGTCAGGTCTCCGATGAGATTAAAGCTCTGGAAGATGAAGCCCACCTCCCGATTGCGGATGCGGGCCCGTTGCGAAGCAGACAGGTCCGCCACGGGAGTGCTGTTGAGCTGGTAGCTGCCTTCGGTGGGCGAGTCCAACAACCCCAGAATGGACAGCAG
>CAZGRF010000016.1:12024-19002 GCA_964527825.1 uncultured Pirellulales bacterium | reverse complement strand
AGGCGGCGGTCGGATTCGAACCGACGAATAACGGTTTTGCAAACCGTCGCCTTGGACCACTTGGCTACGCCGCCTCAAAGCGCATACTTTATACGGCGCCAATTGCAGTTTCGCAACAAGATTCCACGCTGATTGCAGGGAAGATCCTGCCGATACGGCGGGAGGTGTGCGAAGGCGACCCGAAGAGAGGCGTCTGCGTGGACAACAAGCGCATGCTACTAAGGTGCTATGCCTGATCTGTCGATAGATCAGGCGAACTGAGCTGTATCAGGTAGGTCCGGGAAACCGACACCATGAATGAACATGATCCGGTAATAACACTCCTCTCGAAAGAGAACGTCCTTGATCCGGAGACCCTCGAGTCCGTGCTGGAACGACACAGGGACACCGGGGACAGCATTGCCTCCATACTCAAACGCGAGAATCTGGTCAGTGAAGAGGAGCTTAGCCGCATTGTTGCGAGCGCCCACAACATAGAGTTCGTCGATTTGTCTCCGGATACGATCGATCCGATGGTGGCCCATCTGATTTCTCACGATCTGGCAAATCGGTGCAGCGTGATTCCGATAAGTAGGCAGGAAGGGGCTCTTGTTGTAGCGATGAGTTCACCGCTGGACCTGGCAGCGCGCGACGAGGTCGAACTGAAGACGGGATACCCGATCGTTCCTGTAGCGGCGCCGCCGACGGCGATAAGACAGGCGATACAATACCACTTCGATGAGGCAAATGTCACAAAACAGGTGATTGCCTCCATGCGACTCAAGGAGGAGCCCACGGCGGAGGCCCGAGAAGCGGGCAAACACAAGCGGTTCCTGGTTGTCGGAGATGATCCGATCAGCAAGCTGGTCGCGTCGATCATCAAGGGCGCGATCTCCGCACGTGCGAGCGACGTTCACATCGAGCCGCAATCGACTGATATCCGGGTTCGCTATCGCGTTGACGGAACCCTTCGTGACACGGTGCGCGTTCCCGCGTCGGTCCAACAGGAGGTGATCTCTCACATCAAGATCATGGCCGACATGGATATCTCAGAACGCCGGGTGCCACAAGATGGTCACATGACGTTCGAGTACGATGACAGAGAATACGATCTGAGAGTCTCATCGTTGCCCGCGGTCGGCGGTGAGAAGATCGTGCTCAGAATCCTGGACAAGACAGTCAAACGCTGGGCGCTCGACAGAGTTGTTGCTTCACCTGAAGACAATCAGCTCTTTCGTGAACTCGTTGCCAATCCTTATGGCATGTTGTTGCTGACGGGTCCGACAGGAAGCGGCAAGACGACCACTCTGTACTCGGTGCTGCAGCTTATCAATACTCCCGAACGGAACATCGTGACGGTCGAGGACCCGGTTGAGTATTGTCTGGCTGGTATCACCCAGGTGCAGGTCAAGCCCATCGCGGGCATGACGTTTCCGTCTGCCTTGCGCAGCATCCTTCGTCAGGATCCGGACGTTATTCTCATCGGCGAGATTCGAGACCACGAGACTGCTGAGATCGCGATTGGGGCGGCGCTGACGGGCCATCTCGTGCTCAGCACGCTTCACACGAACGATGCGGCAGGCGCCATTTCGCGGCTCGCCAACCTTGGAATATCACCCTTTCTGGTTGGATCCGCCCTGCTCGGGGCGGCCGCTCAACGATTGGTGAGGACGTGCTGCCCGAAGTGCAAAGAAACCTACCCTGCGTCGGACGTAGAGCGAATGATTATCCTTGGCGAGTCGGAGCCAAGTGGCGAATTGCAGCTTTGGCGAGGGAAAGGGTGCAACCACTGCGGCCAGACCGGGTACATGGGCAGAAAGAGCATCTATGAGATCCTGTCCGTCTCTCAGCAAATCCGAAGGATGATCGTGGATGGCGTCGACGACGATGCGATCAAGGCCCAAGCGATATCGGAGGGGATGAGAACCTTGCGGAAGGCGGCCATCAGTATGGTCCTGGCCGGCTGGACAACCGTTGAAGAGGCCATGAGAGTCGTGGACATGGAACGGAACTGATGCCGACCTACCAATACATCGCCAAAGACCGCGTCGGTACCGAGTTCAAGGGGACGTACGATGACGTCAGCGATGTCTTGTCGTTGCGGACGGAGTTGGCGAGAATTGGATACACCCTTGTCGATGCGCGTCAGGCCAAGGGGTCGACGCATGCGCGCGGAAGGATAAGCCAGCAGGATGTTGTGGCTTTTGCCTACAAGCTGTCGGGCATGTATTCCGCCGGTTTGTCTATCATAGAATGCCTGGAGACTCTGGAAAGCCAAGCCGAGAAACAAGGTCTCAGGCAAATCCTTGCCGATATCAAGGCACAGGTCGAGGTCGGTGCGAGTCTGCGGAAGGCCTTTGAGCCGCATCGAGAGGTCTTTTCTGAGTTCTTCGTCGGCATGCTGGAGGCAGGTGAGGCGGCGGGCAAACTCGCAGAAGCCCTTGAGCTGAGCGCGGTCTACCTGGAAAAAAGGGCCCAACTGACAGCCAAGATCAAGTCGGCATTCGTCTATCCGGTCTCCGTAGGCGTGGTGTGCCTTGGCATTCTCTCGTGTCTGCTCTTGTTTGTCGTTCCGGTATTCATCAAGCTGTACAGGAATCTCCACGTGTCATTGCCGTGGCCCACATTGGTTCTGGTCAACCTGAGCGGTCTGATGAGGGGGTGGGGAGTGTTCGTTCTGGCGGGGGCAGGGGCCGGCGTCTGGGTGATGAGGAGAGCTCTGAAGGATGTGCACATGCGAAGCGGCTGGGACAGGTTCAAGTTGCGCATGCCGGTCCTGGGCAGACTGAATCGCCTCATCCTGGTTTCGCGTTTCGTTCGTCCGTTTGCCATGTTGATTTCCGTGGGGCTGTCGGTGCTCGACGCCTTGCGGATTGCCGGCAGAATCGCCGCCAACGACAAGATGTCGCAGATATCAGAAGACCTGGAGAAGGCGGTCCGGGCCGGCAACCCGGTGGGCGGGGCTCTGAAGGCACACAGCCTTTTTCCATCCGTCATCGTGCAAATGGCTGCCTCGGGGGAGCGGGTGGGGAAGTTACCGGAGATGCTGGCGAAGAGTGTCGACATTCTGGATCGTGATATCGAGAGAATCGTCGACGCGTTGGTCATTAAGCTGGAGCCGGCCCTTACACTGATCATGGGTCTCGTTATCGGCCTCGTACTTATGGGTGTCTACCTGCCCATGTTCGATTATATGACCCATATTGACTGAGCGAATTCAGGAGCAATCAGCCGAATGCCGGGCGTGATCTATCGAAGTCCTGGGGGAAAGGGCGGATGTTGTCCTCTGTCAGACGACAGATTCTGTTGTTTTCGGACCGGCGTCTATGGTGCGGGGAGTGCTCTTGGCGATTGGAGCGGTCATAGCACCGGCCGGGAGCGTCTATTGAGGTTTTTGTCAGGCAGGGAGTTGTTGTGCTGTCGATGAGCTGGAATCTACGTTAAGTCGGGTTTCTGCTTGGTCGATAGGTAATGCAAGCATGTTGATTGTGTCTCTCACATCTGGATGAAAGGAAGGTGACATGAGGGTCAGAAAAGGTTTCACGTTGGTTGAGTTGTTGGTCGTTGTGCTGATTCTTGGGGCGCTGGCTGCTATTGCCATCCCGAGGATAAGCCAGAGTGCGGATTCTGCCAAAAGAAACGCCTGCAGAACGAACGTCGATCTGATCAACTCGCAGATCGAGCTGTACTATGCCAACACCGACGGCACATGGCCGGCAGATTTGGCCACCATCACCGGTGACGAGGACTATTTCCCTGACGGTGCGCCCGTGTGTCCTTTTGGGACCGCCTACGTATACGACGCGGACAAGCACCGCGTCGCCGAGCACAGTCATTAGTGGCAGAAGCGCACCGACTCGGTTCGGAGTGTGGGTGTCTGACGAGCATTGTTCGAGGCTGGTGTCGGCTTAGTCACCAGCCTTTCGGTTCCTGTGCGCCGAGGAGGGTCGTATGCGGACCCAGAGAGCTTTCACGCTCATGGAAGTCGTGGTCGTTGTCATGATCCTCGGCGTCTTGGCCGTCATCACGGTTCCACGGCTGCCCCTCGGGGCTCTCCGTCGGGGAAAGGTGGAAGCAGTTGCTCGCAAGATCGTCACTGATCTTCGGTTGACGCGACAGCTCGCAATCTCCAACGCCGCAACTAACGACAAGGGATTCGAACTGGGTATGATCGGTGACACTCCATACGGGGCGTACGAAATCGCGAACAGGAAGACCAAGGTGGTAGTGGCATCGCACATCATCGATCCTGCTGTTACCTGCACGGGTGGCAACAAGTTCAAATTCGGCCCTTTGGGAAATGTCGAGGCCTCCGACCCCTACTGTCTGACGTTCTCGGCCGACGGCAAGACGAGCACGATAACGATTATTCCGGCCACCGGAATAGTGCAATGCGAATGACAGGTATCCCAACGCTGAGGAGACACCGGGCAGGAGGAAAGCAACCGGCCATGGGTGGTCCGATGGTTGCGGCCGCCGCAGCGACTGGAGTGCCCGGCAGGAGAAGCGCAAGGCGATCGGCGGGCGTTACCCTTGTGGAAGTTGTTGTGGCGTCGAGCCTTCTGGCTATTGCGATCGTCCCGATCCTGAAGGCGCTGAGCACTGCCACTTTGACGGCTACGAAGTTGGAGTGGAAGACACAGAGTCTGGCGCTGGCTCAGGCGAAACTTGAGGAAGTGAAGGCACGCTCGATCTATCACTATGATGATTGGTTTGCCGAAGATTCAACGTTGTTAGAGGGATCATATCGGTGCACTGTCTCTGACGACAGACATGTGAGCCTGAGATTAGTAAGCGTGTCTGTGGGTTGTGACGCGAACCTGGATGGGAGTCTGGCGAGCAGCGAAGTTGAGGTGACCTTGACAACGTATATTGCTCGGAGAATATAAGGCGTCGCACCACGTGTGTCTAAAGCAGTACCCTGAGGGACACGTCTGTGGCGAGTTATGAGACGTCGTTCACTCTGGTTTGCGCCGATTTATGTGTCGGAGGCATGGGTGTGATAAGCATGGCGTTTCCAGCCAAGCAGTGTCCATTCACGTATCGTGGGCGGGCACCCAATCAGATGCGCCCGGGAGTGCGGACCCAGCTAAGGGACGGACCTCTCTATGCCGATGATGACCAACGGTGATGCTCATCTTATGTGTGGTTTCGATAATGTGGTACGGAAACAAAAACAGCAGGCTGGCGAGGGGAACGACCGTGCTAGAAATGGTTGTTGCCATGTCTATCCTGACCATTGTTTTCGTGACGATACTGCCGCTGTTTGCCGGCATTCGGAACAGTTGGGACACGCGGCAGGCCGATGCTGAGGTGGTACAGAACGGGAGGGTCGTCATAGAGCATTTCGTTCGCAATCTCGTCAAGGCGGTTCGGATAGAGGAGGTCAGTTCTTCGTCCGACGGAAACGGCTACATTGAATTCAAAGCCACCGACGGGAAGCACTATCGCTATGAAATCGGGGTCAGTGGCTGTGTCCGATTCGGAGAGGTTGGACACTTGTCGGATCTGGCCGGCCCCGTCAGCGAGTTGAAGTTTACCTGCTACAGCAGCACGGACCTGGATACACCTACTCCAGATGTGGACGCCATCCGCTTTGTGAAGGTGGCGGCAACCTTCCCGACAGCGGCTCAGCTCGGCCAGGACAAGACCTTCGCCACGTCAGCTTACCTCCGCACGCGCAGCGACAACCAAGGAATCTGGCGAGATGGGGATATCGGGGATGTGGAAGAGCCCGGCGAAGCTGCTCAGTCAGGCAACCGTTGGACCATTGAGGCTTCGGGCGAGGACGTATGGTCCGACGACGATGAATTCCACTACGTGTATCGGTCTCTGAATGGAGACGGTCAGATCATTGCTCGGGTCAAGAGCCTCGAGTACACCGATGCTTGGGCGAAATCAGGCGTGATGATCCGAGAGACCCTCGAGGACGACTCCAAGCACGCTTTCATGTTTCTGACTGCCGGTCGAGGCTACTCCTTTCGACAACGTCTGGCTACAGGCGGAGTGACCGAACATACGCAAGGCAGCTTCTATGGTAGCTGGTGTCCGTATTGGGTCAAGCTCACGCGCAGCGGCAGCACCATTGCCGGGTATGCGTCGCCGGATGGTCTCCACTGGAGTCTGGTCGAGAGCGTCTCAATCAATATGGAAACCGATATCTATGTCGGCTTGGCGGTGACTGCCTGCGAGGACGGGGATCTGTGCACGTCGGTGGTCGACGATGTCTATGTCACCGGCCGGATCACCGCTGGCGGCGCCTTGATTCCTCAAACGCTGACCCCGCCGACGATCGATGGTGCCATTGACACCGTATGGTCGGGTGCGCCCGCGTACCCATTGAATCATCTTGTTTGGGGCGACCTCTATTGGCTGGCTCCTGACTGGGACCTCTCGGGGACATGGAAGGCTCTCTGGGATACGAGCCGGGTCTACTACTTGCTAGATATGACCGACAACGAAAAGAAGAAGGACAGTACGTTGTGGCGCAATGACGACACGGCTGAGATCTTCATCGACGCCGACAACAGCAAAGAGGCGGCGTATGACGGCGTGAATGACTTTCATTATTTGTTTCGCTGGGCTGACGGCGACGTGCACATGGAGACGGAGACCCAGTCCGTGCAAGACGCCACGGGCGTTAATTTCGCGATGGTCGGCACGAGCAGCGGCTATCGTCTGGAGATTTCGATTCCCTGGTCGACACTGAAGGTGACACCGTGGGAAAGCCGTGTGATCGGGGCGGAGGCCTTTGTCGACGATGATGACGACTACGGGATCCGGGATGCGACCATGGCCTGGTACGGGACAAGCGACGAATACTGGCAATTCCCCAGTCAATGGGGAACGGCCGAGCTCACGGAACACGACTTTGGAACTGATGATGGTCCACTCTTGCCTTAGTGATGTTGGATGATGCGAACTCGCCGGCGAAATAACGGCTCCGTGTTGCTTATGACAGTCTTTGTCGTGGCTTTGCTTTCGGCATTGGTAATAGGC
>CAZGRF010000016.1:0-12014 GCA_964527825.1 uncultured Pirellulales bacterium | reverse complement strand
ATCAACGATGCGTTGGCCCAGATCCGGAGCGATGCAAGCTGGGACGCTGGATTCGCAGAGAAGCTCTTCTCCGGAGGCACGTACACGGTCACCGTTGACGGATCAGAAATAACCTCTGTCGGAACGTCGGCGCAGGGATTTGCCGCCGAGGTGAAGGCTGAGGTGACGGTCTCGGCTGCGGGTCCGCCGCACGTGGTGGCGATCAAGAAACTCAAGGTGAATGAATGAGATCGACTGAGAAGGTCGCGCTCGGCATTGACGTGACCGAGACACAAATGAATATGGTGCTGCTCAGGAAGGATCGGGACCATTTCACGGTGTTGAGGACCGTGCAGGTGCCTGTTCCCGAAGCGACGATTGACAACGGTCATGTGGTCGACCCTGCGAAGCTGGCCAGAGCCCTGAAGGCTGCAAAGAGGCGCAACAGAATTCGAGGACGGTATGTCGCTGTATCATTGCCTGCCGCGGTCACGTTGGCCCGGATAGTACCGCTGCATGAAGAGGATCCACAACGTATCGCGCAGTTTGTCTCAAGTGAAGTTCAGCAGTACGCCGCTCTATCCGGGAGAGAGACGGTATCGGACTTCCGTGTTCTAACGCCGGCCAGGCATAGCACGCCGGGCAAGGTTCTCATCGTGGCAACGGACCATCGGGCGGTATCCGGCTTGGTGGCGACGTGTCGCAGCGCCGGACTCCGATGCAGCATTATCGAGCCGCCGGTTGTGGCCTGCGTGCGAGCCCTGCGGCCGACAGGCCCGGACTCAGCGAACGGTAATCTGCTGCTGGCTCTGCTCAAGAACAACACACTGACAGTATGTTTATGCGTCGGA
Organism: uncultured Pirellulales bacterium; assembly: GCA_964527825.1. Lineage (GTDB taxonomy): Bacteria > Planctomycetota > Phycisphaerae > Sedimentisphaerales > Anaerobacaceae > JAFGLV01. The sequence continues at coordinate 11,184 of CAZGRF010000016.1, read as the reverse complement.
GAAACCCTGGGTTTTGTCAGGACCAAGGGCCATGCGCTTGCGGATGCGCCTCTCGAGACCATCTATGCATGGGTCGCGGACGAAATCAATGCGGTCCTTCGTTTCCAGGGGATTGAACGTGGCGAAGAGTCCGAGCGATGGGCCGTCACGGTGGTCGACGAGGATCATTCATCTATTCCGGAGGACGCGATTCATTCTCTCAAAGCGAAGGTGACCGCCGGGATTGTAAGCGTCGCGACCCAGGCGGAGCCGCCGGATGGTGTGATGGTTGGTCCACATGGGAAAGGAGCCATATCTCCCACGGCACTCGGTTTGGCGATGAGACTGCTGGCCCAAGATGAGCGAATCCCCAACGTGAACTTGATCCCGGTGGAAGGCACCGGCGACAAATCGGTGAGAAGAGCTGTGCTCCTTGCCGCCATTGCCATGTCCGTCCTGATTCTCGTCATGCTTCTCGGAACGGGCGTGTTGTCTTTCATGGTCAAGCAGGTGAATCGGAGCATTGTCGCGCTAAAACAGGCAGAGTTGGCGCGAAACCAGCGCACTCTGGCTGCGGCGGCGACGGAATTGGCGTATGTTGAGCAGCGGACCGACTCACTGTCCGGCGAGTTGGAGTACCTTGGCCGCATCGCGGAATCCCGCGTGGAAGTGGACTGGGTCCAGCTTCTCAGTGACATGAAAACATCGGTGCCGGAAGTGCTGCGCATCACCGAACTCAGCGCTGAGGGCAACTCTGAAATGCTCATACAAGGCATTTCTCATTCCTACGAGAGTGTGCACGTGTTTGTCCAGATGCTCAATCGCTCTGCCTGCATCGGTCGAGCGTCGATCGTTCAGACGCGTCGTGATGACGCTATCAGCGGCCTCGTCCGATATGCGATCAAATGTTCGTTGAGCCCGAAAGAGGCACAGTAATCAATGAGAATGAAGAGACTCCAAATCCTGCAACAGAAACAGGAAAGTGCCTTGATCGGTGCTCTGTTTCTGGTCGGCCTGATACTGGCTCATGGTTGGGTCATGAGTCCCCACCTGGCCGCCTTGCGGGCGTCGCAGCAATATGAGCATGCCACGGGCGTGTATAAGGAGAAAAGTGCGAGGGTCAACTTCGAGTTGAGGGCCAAGCGCGGACGGCTGGAGAAGCTGATTGCGCAGCGTGCGCTGCTGTCTGATATGGTCTTCAGTCCCGCCAAAGCAGAGGAGTTCTTCAGTGACCTGGAAGCTTTCTGTATGGAAGCCGGTTGTACGATCGGTTCGCTCAGTTACGTCGGTGGGACAGAGCAGCGCGTCTCTGCCATCGACACCAGGAGCACGGCGCTGACCGTCCAGGGGGACTACAACAGCATCATCAAGCTCATTCAGAAACTGAAATCGCGCAACCAGAGAGTCTCGATCGAATCACTTCGAATGGCCAGCATTCAGATTGACTCTCGGGACATCGTATGCCACCTGGTGATTACCGTTTACGTGAATCTTGACAGGGAGACTGGGAGCTATGAAGAGACTGAGGCGCGTCACTAGAGCCTGGATAGGTTTGGTCTTTGTGTTGGTTGTGCCGGCAGTTCTGGCCCACGCGGAGGCGGCGAACGACCAGGCGGGAAGAATCGGTCGAGAGAATCCTTTTGGCGAAATCATGACTGTCCCCGTGCCAGCGGCTGTTCCACAGACGCAGCGTGTCGTCGAAGAGATTCCCGAGCTGTCTCTGGAAACCGTTGTTCTGAAGTTCCTCGACGCGACCAGTTTGAAGACGGTTCTGGATAGCATGGTCAGACCGTTCGGCACCGTGGCCGTCAACAAGGAGAACAACTCCGTGATTATTTGCGACACGCCGGAGAACCTGGCGCGAATCTTGGCGCAGATCAAGCGGGCGGATCAAACGCCACAGCAAGTCATGATCGAGGTTGTGATTCTTGACGTCCAATTGAACGATAGTACGGAGATCGGCATCAATTGGGATTTGCTCACCGCTGACCGGCCGAATGCCGTTTATCGGCAGAACTTCAGCAGCTCGCGGCTGGGTTCAACGATAGAGAGTGCCGACACGCTCGGAAATGCGACTGCCTTCAACACGACCGGCTTGGGCGGTGACTTTAGCGTCATCAGCGGGACGGTCCGACAGGTGCTTCACATGATCCAGCAGAAGAAGAATGCGGAGATCCTGGCGAGCCCCAGCACCCTGGTTGTAAGCGGTCGGTCGGCGACGATTAAGGCCGTTGAGGAAATCCCCTATCGGGCGCTGATTGACACGGGGACGGGAGGGCAGGATGCGTTGAGCACGACTCAGTTCAAGGAGGTAGGCATCAATCTACAAGTGACCGCGGTTGTCGCCGACAGCAACAACATATTCTTGACGGTGGACACCGAACAGAACGTCAGAACCGGCCAGAGCACCGACGGTGTGCCGGTCGTCGACACGAGAGGGGCAACAACATCACTCGTGCTTGGAGACGGCCAGATCGTGATAATCGGAGGCCTTCGACGTCAAGAGAAGACCAAGGAGGTGAAACAAGTGCCGATCTTGGGCGACCTACCTATCCTCGGAAACCTCTTCAAAAGCACGAGCACGGCTACATACAACTCCGAACTGGTCGTGCTTCTGTCGCCGCACATTGACAAGGGCGGGCCGTTACCTCCACCAATTGCGGGAAAGTACCATGCGGCTCATGACCAGGCGCTTCTCTCAGGCGGTGACGCCGACAGCGCGCGCAGCGCCGGCACGCCTGTTGGGACTGGCGGGCAGCGGGCAGTCGAAGACTAACTCGTTGGCCCGAACGTGGTGGTTGAGTGTATTCCACCATTGCGCACTTCAAGGATCGGAAAGTGAGAACTACGTTGCGAGAGCGCTAGGCGTTCTTGAAGGGAGGTGTCAGAATGTTAGGATTGTTCAAGGCAAAGACGAAGACATCACAAGCCAAGATCCTTATCGTCGACGATGAAACGGATGTGGTCAGCACAGTGGCGTATCGTCTGAAGTTCGCCGAATGTCAGGTGGTAACCGCATCGAACGGGCAGGAAGGGCTGGAGCGAGCACGGGCTGAGAAGCCGGACCTCATTCTCCTTGACACGAACATGCCTGTGATGGGCGGGCACGAGATGCTTGTGCGCCTGCGCGCGGATGAGGTGCTCAAAGACATTCCGGTCATCATGCTTACGGCCCGGTGTGAGGCCCAGGACATCGCGACGGCATCGGCCCACGGAGTATCGGATTATGTGACCAAGCCGTTTGACTTTGCGCAACTCATGGAAAAGATACGCACGATCCTGAAAGGCCGAGGCGGTCAATGACCTCCGATGTCGTGATTCTGGCAAGCAACACTAACGGCATTACATGCTCGGGAGAACGCCGGAGCAGCGAACGTCTCGGTTGAATCGGCGAATGAACGACAGGGCGGCAGAGAGCTTGTGGGATTTCGCTCTGAAAGGAGGACTCACATGCCGGTTGGAAAGGCGCTGCGACTTCTCATTGTCGAAGACGATATCATAGACAGGAAACTGTTGGAGCGGCTGCTCGCACGGTCATCGCTCAACATTGCGGAGGTCAAGTGCGCGGACCGGCTGTCGAAGGCGCTGGACCTTCTCCGCGAGTCTCCTTTTGACATGATTCTCCTCGACTTGGGTCTGCCTGATAGCCGGGGCACTGAATCGGTCATTGAGCTCCAAACACATGTGCCGCATGTTCCCATCGTTGTCCTCAGCGGCCTCGACGACGAGAACACCGCGATCACGGCGATGCAAAAGGGAGTGCAGGATTATCTGATAAAGGGGCAAGTCGATAGCACGCTGCTCATGCGTTCCATACGCTATGCGTTCGAGCGCAAGAAAGCGGAAGGCCAACTGCAGGCGGCCGAGCACCGATATCGCACGATCTTTGAGAACTCGGCGGTCGCCATCATGATGGCGGACAAGGAGAAACGTCTCGTTTCCTGGAACAAGTTTACCGAGCAGTTGCTGGGCATGGAGCCGAAGGATCTGCTGGGTCGTTCCGTCGAGTCATTGTATCCGCCGTCGGAATGGGAGAGGATCGTCGCCCTGAGCGTCCGCCAGAGAGGCATGCAAAATCACCTTGAGACCCGGATGGTGCGCAAGGGGGGGAAGGTCATCGACGTTGATATCTCGCTCAGCGTTCTGAACGATTCTGACGGACAGATCACCGGATCGATCGGCGTCGTCCGCGATATCACCGAGCGCAAGCACATGGAGGAAGCGCTGCGAGAATCGGAGAATCGCTTTCGTCAGGTCGTCGCGAACGCCAAGGAGTGGATATGGGAAGTCGATGCTGACGGACTCTACACGTATGCCAGTCCTATTGTCGAGAAGATCCTGGGCTACAAGCCGGAGGAGATTCTCGGCAAGAGGCATTTCTATGACTTCTTTCACCCGGACGAGGCGGAGCAGTTGAAGGCAAAGGCCTTCGAGATCTTCAACCGCCATGATGAGTTCAGCGAGTTCCAGACGCGCAGTCTTCACCGGGACGGAAGGGTGGTCTGGCTGTTGAGAAGCGGCGTTCCTGTTCTTGACGGTAATCAGAAACTGATCGGGTACAGAGGGGCTGACGTCGACGTGACGGATCGCGTGCGCATCCACGAAATACTGGATCGCAAGCAGAAGAATCTGGAGGCCATTTTTGACGCGGCCCCCGTCGGAATGCTGCTTGTAGACGAGCAGGTGGTCGTGGTGCGCGCCAACGAGGCCGTACGTCAAATGTCGGGAAAGGACTACCGGGAGATCATCAACCGCAGCCCGTGTGAAGCTCTGGGCTGCGTTGGTAGCGGCGGTGCTCAAGAACCGCGCGCGACACTATGTAAATGCAGCGAGTGCTCCCTCAAGACCATGATTCAACTGGTCCTCGAGTGCGACAAGCCGATCCGGGGTCTTGAGATAAACCCTGTCGTGAACGACGCTGGTGCGGAAGTAATGGTCTGGTTGCTGGTAAGTGTCGAGCCGGTCACCATAGATCTGGGAAAACACGTCGTGGTTGCGGTCAACGACATCACCGATCGCAAACGGGCCGAGGAGGAACTGAAGGAGACGATGGAAATGAAGTCACAGTTCATCTCCACGGTCTCGCACGAGTTGCGCACACCTATGACCTCCATCCGAGAGGCTGTCACTATCGTTCTCGACGGTGTTGCCGGCAAAATCAACGGCGATCAGCGACGCTTTCTCGACATTGCCAGGAGAAACATTGATCGATTGGAAAGGTTGATCGATGATGTTCTCGATTTCCAGAAGCTCAACGCCGGCAAGATGAAGTTCGACATGCAGGAGAATTCCGTTGAGGGTATGCTTGAGGATGCGTACAGCACGATGCGGCCGTACGCCGAAAAACGAGGCGTCCACATGAGCATGGACATCGAAGGGAATCTGCCCCGGGTCGTGTTCGACAGCGATAGGATGATCCAGGTTCTCACCAACCTGATGAGTAACAGCATCAAGTTCACGCCGGAAGAAGGTCATGTTTCGGTTTCCGTGTTTCGCCGGGATGAGCATCTTGCCCTAAGGGTAAGTGACACGGGATTCGGCATTCCGAAGGAGGCGCTGACAAAGATCTTCGATCGCTTCTATCGTGTACACCGCCCTGGCAAGGAGATCAAAGGAACCGGACTTGGCTTGGCAATCGTCAACAAAATCGTTACGGCCCACGGCGGCAGGATCGAGGTGGAGAGCGAGTTAGACAAAGGAACGACGTTCACGGTCTTGCTGCCATTGATGTCCGAGCAAACATCGCAGTCTCTGCCCGAAGGAGCAGACGAGCACCTGGAAGAGACGTTGGCGCGAAATTAGAGGCATCGATCGGGGTACGAGGCGCTGCCTCTGCAGTGTCGTCGCGTTCCACTTCGCGGGGTGATTCCGCCGAGTGTGTTCGTCCACACCTGAACCACATCGTTTTCTGTCCGAGTAGCTCCAATGACGGGGCGAGCCGTTTGTCATCCCGCCGCCGCAGGGAACCGCGCGAGTCACTATTCTGGCCGAACGGCAAGGTTGCCCTGATCCCTCTGAGTGACGGTGTGGCAACGGAGGTTTGGTGAGAATCCGTTGTGGTTCCGCCACCTTTTTCTTGATAACGTAACTGGGATGCTCTATTATTAGGATTGCCGCGATTGGGACCATGGACATGGAATATCTTGTCGAAATGGTCTAAGGGTGATTGTACGTTGCGGCTCAGCACGTCACCGTGCTGTGTGGCCCGGCGGAGGTAAGAATGCAGGATGAAGACAAAAGGTCGTTAGAGCTCTCTGTCGAGGTCGTCAGCTAAGGGGTGGTCGTCCCGGCGGTGTCATAGGGCAAATGGGGGGAGAGTGATTTCGTTATGGATAGAGGCGGGGCGATGGAAATGGAGGACGGCACATCCCGACGCGTCTTCTTTGTCGATGACGAGCCGAAGGTGTGCACGGTGGTCCGCAAGACGTTGGAGCGAGCGGGCATAAGTGTCAGTTGCTGCAGTTCCGCACGAGCCTGCCTGGCACAGTTGGAAAATGCGAAAAGCGATCTCTTGGTCACTGATGTCAGAATGAAAGGAATGGATGGTATCGAATTGTTGGTCGAGGTCAAGAAGAGGTTTCCCTGGCTTCCCGTCCTCGTGGTGACCGGCTACGGAGATGTGCCGATGGCTGTGAAGGCATTACGGGCAGGCGCTGCTGATTTCATTGAAAAGCCTCTCGACCGAGATGCCTTTCTCGACACGGTCCGGGGACTTTTGCAGCGGAATTCGGCCCAGACCTCACTCTTCAATCACTATCTGACAAAGACGGAAGTGCGTGTCCTGCATTTCGTTCTAGAGGGTAAGAATAACCGCGAGATTGCTGCCTTATTGCATCGTTCTCCGCGGACCGTTGAAGTACACCGCAGCCACATGATGCGAAAGATGGGCGCCACGAATGTTGTGGAACTGCTCCGCCGGGCGGTGGACGTCGGTTTGTTGGGCACGAACACCTCACCGCAGGAGGACAGTGCCGCCTGATGGTCTGGAGGCAGGCAGACCTCCCCACCCTGTTTCCGCGCCCTCGCCATTACTCGCCGTCCTCTTGCGGAGATACCGCGAGTGGCCGCATCAGGACCCAATAGAGCAGGGCATTCGCATAACCCTCTTTGCAACAGGAAGTTATGGTCGTGCGGACGGATCGATGCGATTTGTGGCAGCGGTCCTGGTTCGCGCATGGTCGGCGCCAACCTGTAGGACGGAGTGCAGTGCCTGGAACCGGTCGCCTGTGCGGCTTGTCCCACCGCGAGGAGGAAACGGCGGATCGCAGGGCTTCCTTGGTGACCCGGAGAAACTCCCTTTCATAGTGTAACCTGCCTGCCCTTATGTTCACTAACCGTTTGGAGTACCCTGTGTGTGCGGCCTCGGGCTACGTCCGATAGGATTGAGAGTGTACGAAAGCAGGTACCGGATGAGGGACGTGGGATGGTGCCGAGGCAGAGCATGAGCAGCCGGGCGCATACACCTGCTTTCGAATGGGATATTGACGCTGGCTGGCTGCGGCCGAGTATGCGGATGGCCGGATGCAAACAGAATACTGCCGGGCCGGCAGCGGAATACGGATTGCCCAAGGGAGCTGTCTGGGCGGTGCGAGAATTGACTTGCTGGGGACCGCCTTTGCTGCTAATTCTTTGAAATATGGTTGCTGTGAGCGATCCGAGAGCCGATGTGGCCGTGTCCTGGAGAACCGCCGTCCTGGAAGTGGTACGAGCGACGGTGCGTTCCGTGCATCCGGGAAGCGATGAGATCGGTCCCGAAGTCACCGCGGGCGATTTTGAGGATATTCGCCGGACGCGAGACGGGGATCCTGATGCCTACCGTCGGCTGGTCGAACGTCACCAGGATCATGTGGCGCAGATCCTGTGGCGATTCAGTCGAGATCGCTCGGTCCACGAGGAACTGGTCCAGGATGTCTTTGTCGAGGCCTATCTGAGCCTGAACACCTATCATGGCAAGGCGCCTTGGGGACATTGGCTCGCGCGAATCGCGACAAGGGTTGGCTACCGGTATTGGAAGGAAAGGGCTCGGCAAAAGGCAGCGGTGCCCTTCAGCCTGGAGGAATGGGATGACATTGCTGGTGACGATCAGATGCTCGAACGCATCGAGCCAGATAGGGCGGCTGATATTCTGCATCGTCTGCTGGGCCAGTTGCCGCCGCGCGACAGGTTGGTTCTGACGATGCGGTACATCGAAGGCTGCGATGTGGCTGAGACGGCGCGTCGAACCGGATGGACCAAGACAATGGTCAAAGTTCAAGCATTGCGTGCTCGAAACAAACTCAAGAGGTTGGTCGAACGCAGCGAAGTGGAGTTAATGTGATGAAGTGGGAAAGCAGACTTGAGGTATTGGCGGATCGGGCTCGGGCCGAGGAGGTTCCGCACGTCAATGTGTCCGCGGATGTGCTGAATATCCTCATGAGTGGCCGAGCCGAGCCTCTCACCGTGGCCGAAAGCCTGTGGCTGTGGCTGGCGGCTGGCGCCTCAGCACTAGCGGTGCCGGCGGGAGTGATCGCTGTCGCCGTGTACAACGCGGGCGCCGGACCGTTGCGAGAGATTGTCAATAGTGTTTCGTGGGCGATGTGATGAAAGAGCCCGACTTGAACGGACATCCTACGGTGGCCTTGCGTCGTTTGCACCGGTGGCGCATGGCCCTTTCCGGTCTGGTGATCTTGATTGCCGGCATTACCCTCGGGGCCGCTGGGGCCGTGTTGGTCATCCGGCCTGCAGACCCCCAGCCGCCTCTCGATATCACCAGGGCTGTGGCTGACATGGTGGGCCGGTTCCGTGATGACCTGAATCTGACCCCGGAACAGGTGGACAAGATCCGGACGATATTGAAAACGCGGATGGAGGCTCTTGAGGCACTCCGAAAGGCTGCCCGTCCGAAGATAGAGGAATTGCTGCAGTCGATGAAGGCAGACGTCGAGGCGGTGCTCACCAAGGAGCAAAAAGAGAAGTGGCAAGAGATTACCGAGGGTTTTGACAGGGTCTTTCATCGCGGTCTGGGTCCCGGTGGCCGGGGAGGACCAGGCCGGGGCGGGCCTGGAGGTGACTTCCGTGGGGGTGGCAGGCGGTTTGGACCGGGTGACCGATCCGATGCCAATGACCCTCGCCGTTTTGGCGAACGGAGGTTCGGTGCGTTCGATCCGAACGAGCCGCGCAGGCCTGGGGGGCCGAGGCCGGATTGGCAGCGACAGGACTTCGAGCGCCGGTCGCCGGGCCGTCGTTTTGACGTGAATGATAGCCCGCCTCCGCCGGAGTACGGTGATGGGCCGATGGATCCCGGAAGTATGAGTCCTGGTCCCGGCAGCCCGTGATCAGACAGTTCGCATAGTGATCGTGCCGCGACTTGGCTGGGCCATGGATGCGGCGATAGCGGAAGTGATCGATTGAAAAGGCCTCTCCCGGGAATCTGGAATTCCAGGAGAGGCCTTCTGTTTGCCTTGACGCGAGCCCCCGGGATCAGTTGACTCTCTTGCCCGTGAACGGCCTGTTCCCTCTTTGGGTGATGGTTTCACCGTTGAGCGTATCGCCTGCCAGTTTGGCCTTGAACTCGATCGTGAATTCCTGATCGTTGAAGCTCAGAGCAACCTTGAAGGTAACCTGGTCTCCATCGACCTTCAGGTCGGAGATGGGAGTCTCATTGTCGCGGAGGGAGTAGGTTCCCGTCATGTCGGGATTGATCTTGAGCGTGTTCGTTCGCGAACCCATGGGCGATTCCGACGTCAACTCCCACGTTCCGACGATTGGGGCGGCCGGAGCGGTGGCCGCCTCCAACTTCTTTCCGGTTACGTCGCTCGCGCCCATCTCACTGTTCATCTTACCGCTGAGGGTCTTTCCGTCTACCTTGCCGTCGAAGTCCAGGCGGAAACCCTGGTCGCCGAAGCCCATCTCCACCGTAAAGGTCACCTTGTTGCCTTCAAGCTTGAGGTTCTGGATGGGCGTGTCATTGCCGAAAAACTCGTAGGTGCCGGTCAGGTCAGGATCAATGACCAACATGCCTTTCATCGGCCCCATTTCGGTGTCATTCGTCAGCTCCCACGCGCCGATCAGCGGTGCTCCAAACCGCTGCCCGTTGGCCTGCCAGTCCCCCATTTCGCTTTCGAGGGTCCCGGTCAACTCGTCGCCCTTGACGGTGCCGGTGTAGGTCGACTCGAACTCCATCTCCATGCCGCCTTCGCCGATCTTGCTCTGCCGGGTCAGAGTGAGCTTGCCGTTCTGGAACTTGACGTTGGAGACCTTGTGCTCGCCCATTTCTTCGGTCCATTTGCCCTCCAGGGTCCCATCGGGCTTCTCGGAGATGATCAGCCGGGCCGTGATGTCGCGGTCCATGACGCTGAACTTGATGTCCCACTGGCCGACCGCCGGGCACTTGGCTTTCTTCGGGACGGCCGTAATCGACAGCTCGAACTGATCGTTGCCCATCGTGCCGGAGAGCTTGCCGTCCTTGAGCGTTCCCGTGAAGCTCTGGGTGAAGTCCTGGTCGCCCATCTGCATGGTGCGACCGAACGTGAGCTTCTCTCCGTCGAACTTGACGTTGGATAGTTCGCTTGAACCCCACTTGCCGGTGTAGGTCCCGTCGGCCTTCTTGGCGAAAGTCAGGGTGGCGTGCATCTCGTTGCCGTTGAAGTCCATGGTGGCTCGCCATGCTCCGGTGATGTCACCGGCGGCAAACACCGGCGATGTCCCCACGGCCAGGATCAGGAGAGCGAGCACCAGCAGACACTCTCTCGTTGTTCTATGACTTCGCGTCAGATTCATGATGAATCCTCCTACAAATGATGTGAGCTGTCGGTTCGGGCACCCATGTTGCCCACAGTGCAAAAGGCCGATTCAGTCGGATCGCCGCGGCCGTTGAAACGGGCAGGAGCTTGCTCCGCCTGGGGCCGCGCGATGCGACCTGATCCACGATCCATCATAGCCTTCGAGCGTGAAAGCACAAGGGTTTCCCTCAGAATATGCGTGGCCCCCTGGTTCTGCCCGTCTGTGTTCGTAGGACCTGAATGATTCTGACATTGGCGGCCGGGAATGCGTAGCGGTTTAGCGACCTGAGCGAGACCCATTTGAAGTCGCTGCAGGCCACGCACTGAGGTGTCCCGGAAAGGTATTTGCACTCGAAGGCGTGCAGGCGAACGTGGAAGTGGGTATACGCATGATCTATGACCACGAGAGGCCGTATGACTTGTATGCGGATTCCAAGCTCTTCAC
>CAZGRF010000015.1:0-19040 GCA_964527825.1 uncultured Pirellulales bacterium | reverse complement strand
CGATGAGCCGGCCATCGAGAGAGCCGTCTTTGGCCAACTCCTCCGAAGACACAAAGTCAAACACACACAATACTTGACACCATCTGGACGGGAGCGATTGTAGCCCCATCGCTCGTCGTGTGGTAGAATAACAGAGTGTCCTGCTTAAAGGCAGTCTCATTTGGGGCTACAATTGTCTCAGTCACGCATGTCTTCAGGCAGGGTGAGGCGGCGGCGAACGCAGGCCGCTGCGGCAGAAGCAGGACGTCACGCGCATGTGGGGCCATGAGTTGAGTGAGCCAAGATTGACAACCGGGATCGAGGAGATTGACCAACTCATAGGGGGTATCTTGCCCGGCGACAATGTCGTCTGGGAAGTCGATTCGGGCGCGCCGGTGGACAGGTTCATATCGGGCTTCCTGGCGGCTAGTGAAGCCCAGGGCTCGCCCGTCACCTATCTCAGTTTCAACCGTTCCCCGCAGACGATCAGTCGCGCCTACGCCGGACTCATGCCTCAGGGTATGTTCCGGCTTGTCGACTGCTTCTCTTCGGGAAAGGGAAACAACGACAGAGTGTTTCTCGACTTCTATGAGTCTGGCGAGAAGCGCGCACGCCAGTATTCGACCCGCGTCGAGAATCCCTCTGATCCCGCCGAACTTGAGAAGTCGCTCACAGCCGTCGGAGCCGCAGAAGATGCCAGCATGAGGTATGTCTTCGACAGTCTAACCGGGATGCTCGACCTTTGGAGCGATGAGGATGTTGTTCTTCGTTTGTTCGGACACATTTGCCCCCGGCTTTTCGATCTCAGTACGGTCGCCTACTGGCTGCTGGAGACAGACGCTCATTCCCAGCGATTCCTGGCAAAGCTCCGCCACATTACGCAGGTCGTGCTGGAGATTCGCGTTTCGAAGGGAATGCGGACGCTGACGGTGCGGAAGGCGGCCGGCCGACGAAGCGCCGCCATTGGTGTGCCTCAATGGTTCCGGATCGTGGATGGGAGATTAGCCGTTGCGACGGAATCGCGCGAAGATCGTGAGCTGAGTCTTCTCACGCGGATGGGGGAGGCATTGGGCACGGCCCTGGATCCGAACTCCTTTCTCCAAGAGACTATGGACGTATTGGCCAGCGAATTGGGAATGATCCGCGGGACGGTGGTTCTCCTGGATAGGACAACCGACAAACTCCGCATCGTGGCCGCTCACGGGCTCTCTGCCGCCGAGCGTGCGCGAGGGGAATACGACGTCGGGGAGGGGATCACGGGCCAAGTCGTGAAGACCGGGCTGCCGGAGGTCGTACCCGATATCCACAAAGACGCCAGGTTCCTCGACCGGACCGCCGCAAGAGGAATCGAAAGCGCCTGGCCTATCGCTTTCATTTGTGTACCCATTAGGACCGAGAGCGACATCGTTGGAGCATTGAGCGTGGACCGGCCGTTTGCGGTGGAGGCGACGCTCGAGAAAGACCTTAGGCTCCTGTCCATTGTGGCATCCCTCGCCTCGCAGGTATTGAAGATCAATCGGCTGCTCCAGGTCGAGAAGGAGGAGATACTGGTCCGAAACGAGCAGATGGTGTGCGAGCTGAAGAGCCGCTACCGGCTCGAGAACCTCGTCGGCCAGAGCAAGGCTATCCAGCACGTCTTGGCTGTGGCGGCTACGGCTGCCAGATCGACCGCTCCCGTGCTCATCAGCGGAGACACCGGCACCGGCAAGGAGCTGGTGGCAAATGTAGTCCACTACAACAGCCCGCGCTCGAAGGGACCGTTTGTGAAGATCAACTGCGGTGCCTTGCCGGAGACGCTGCTCGAATCGGAGCTCTTTGGTCACGTCAAGGGAGCCTTCACCGGAGCGGTTGAGAATCGCAAGGGCCGCTTTGAGTTGGCGCACAGAGGGACCTTGTTTCTGGATGAAGTGGGGGAGATGAGTCCGAGGTTGCAGGTCAAGCTGCTGCGCGTCCTGCAGGAAGGTGAGTTCGAGCCGGTCGGCGGCACACGGACCCGACGCGTGGACGTGCGGGTCGTGGCGGCCACCAATAAGGATTTGGGAGAGGAAATTCGCGCCGGCAGGTTTCGCAAGGATCTGTACTATCGTCTCAGCGTCGTGCCAATACATCTGCCGCCGTTGCGAGACCGGCGCGAGGACATCCCGCTCCTAGTCGACCACTTCCTGGAGAAGTACAACCGGGAGAACGGCCGGAACGTCACGAAGATATCCAGGGAGGTGCTGGACCGCCTTCTGGGGTACCCGTGGCCGGGCAACGTTCGTGAGCTTGAGAATTGTATCGAACGTGCGGTTGTGATGAGCCCCGCGAACACGTTGTCCGTAAGCCTCTTGCCCGACGAGATTACGTCGGCCGGACTGCGGGGAATAGACGCCGACGGCGCTGTGGGTGTCGGGAACGATGAACGCAGGATCCAGGGACTTGTCGAGCGCTACTGTGACGGGACGGGGGACCTGGCGCAAGCCAGAGAGAGGCTTCATCAGCTAGTAGAACGGATAGTCATCAGCAAGGCGCTTTCAATTGGTATGAGTCAGCGGACACTCGCCGCGAGACTCGGAATGAGCCGCACGACGCTTCGGAAACGACTCCGAGAGCATCACTGGAAATCATAGAACGCTTCAGCAACCGCATCAGCCTCTGGCATCCCCGACTCGAATCACTCTGCGTTTGGGTCATTTCATGTGCCGTGGGCTACTTTGTGGCCCATTGCCACATCGTCTTGGTTCGAGAGAGCGCATTCGAGAGTTGACGTAAAGTACTTTCTGTAATGGACATAGATGATTCTCTCTGCGCGCGTGGCCTTCTGGCACCGGTCTTGCAATGTCTTCTCTCTCCGGCTGGGTTTTGCCCATTTGCCACGGGTAGTCGCTGTTACGGGCAGTGTAGCACATGAGCCAAAGCATGAGATTGCTCAGGTTTGACGGTGACCAGTCACAGGCGGTCGCGAGTGCACTGTCACCACAAGCTCAGTTGGAGCATTTCCAAAACGTCACCAATGGCGTCATGCGGGAGGCCCTGGATGTATGGGCAGACCTTTGGGGAGAGCTTCAGAGCGGTGTCGCACATGGTGTTGCGATCGCGCCTGAGGCGGAGAAATGGTTCCGGCCGTCTTGTGGATGGCCGGAGTTCCTCGAGAAGATGTGGGTTCTGAGGACTCACCTCGATTTCACGGCTCGATTCACCCGGCAGTCAAGATGACAGAACCAAGCGTCTTCATCGAATGGCCTGCCAGCGTTTGTGGTCCAAATCAGGACACCCGGTTGAGGACGCGCGAAGCCGTGGAATTGGGGACACCTGGCAGCCTTCCGTCGGAGGCTGTCGTACGGTCGGGAAGGTCGGCCTTCCTCGGCGCATATTGTTGGCATTGGGTTATGGGCGAGGCTTGTTCGCTGCTGGGGCAACAAGCCTCCCCTGCCCTTTTCTATCTTCCCGTGGCTAGGTCGCCCGTGCCGTCCCGTGGCATTAGTGGGCAAATCACGGGTTGGATCGTGCATTGATTCTCGGATGTCGTTGACTGTGACTAAGCAGGATTCGTCAGATATGGATGACAGAGAGATCGGAGTGTATCTCTTCCATTGCGCCAACAGTGTGACTGAGAGCGAGTCACAACTCCTGCGGAGTCGCCTGGGTGTCGAGAGAGTGAGACTGCTGAGCCTGCCGTGTTCAGGCAAGGTTACGGTCCCGTATCTGTTGAAAGCATTTGAAAAGGGAGCCGATGGCGTGGCGATCATCACTTGTATTCGCGGGGAGTGTCGCAACGTGGAGGGAAACGTGCGCGCATCAAGACGAGCAGAGGCGGTTGCTGCTCTGCTGGATGAGATCGGCCTGGGCAGAGGCCGCATCATCGTCTTCGGGAAGGAGCCGGGCGATACGGAGAAGGTGATCGAGACAATAGGGCGTTTTCAGCAGGACCTCCGTGGGATGCCTGATGTGAGATGCCAGGCGGAGTCTCTGCCGGTTGGCGCCTTACGCCAGCCAGATTCGAATGCGGTCAACCGCCAGGAGACCACTGCATGACACCAAGCAGCAAGCTTGCGAAGAAGCTGGACAGAAAGGAGTTCGTCGTCACGGCCGAATGGCGGCCTCCCGCGGCGACCGGTGCCTCGATTATCGAGACAGCGGCCAAAGCTCTTGGCAACGGATTGGCGGCAGTGGGCGTTCCAGACAACCACGCCGGCATTGGGATGTCCGCCAGTGCGGCTTGCTCGTTGTTACTCAACGCGGGGGTTGAGCCGATCCATCACCTTGCCACGCGCGATCGTAATCGCATCGCCCTTCAATCCGATCTGTTGGGCGCATGTGCTCTTGGTATTCGCAACGTTCTTTGCACCTCCGGTCGTCACCAAACGCTGATCGATGAGTCCGGCTCGGCAAACGTGTACGATCTTGACTCGGTTCAATTGGTGTGGGCCACCAAGCAGATGCGCGACGAAGGGACGCTGCTCGATGGGACTCCCATTGCCGGAGAATTTCCGATGCTGATTGGCGCGGTGACAAACCCGTACCTGCGGCCCCTGGAGTTGAACATGATCCAGCTCGCCAAGAAGATTGAGGCGGGAGCCGATTTCATACAGACCCACCCGGTCTTCGACGTTAGTGAGTTTGCCGCGTGGCTGGCCGCGGCCCAACGAGAAGGCCTGACCAGCAAGGTGACCATCATGGCCGGCGTTCTCCCCTTGACCAGCCACCAGGAGGCCACGCAGCTTCGCGAGACCCACACGGACCTCTGTATTCCGGACGAGGTGGTGGAGAGGCTCAAAGCTGCCGGCGACGGCGCGGCGCAAGAGAAACTGGGCGTGAAGATGTGCGCGGAGACCGCCGGCATGCTCAAGGGCATGGATGGGGTCAGAGGCGTCCACATCCTCTCCGGCGGCCGGGAGCGACTCATTGCTGATCTGTGTGCGGCTGCCGGTCTCTAACCTGCGAGAGCATATATGCCAGAGAAATACCACATCAGGACAAAACCTGTGCCTCCGCGACGCCCGCGGATCGGTAGATTCGGCGTCATCGACTGGCGTGAGGACTGCGCGAGATGCCACAACTGCGTGAAGAAGGCATGCGTCTATGACCGGTACCGGCAGGAGGCAGACTACATTCGCTCGTTGGATGCCGTCGATGCATTGTTCTTTGATTGCATGGGTTGTTTCTCTTGCGTTCAAAATTGCACGAAGGGGTTGCTGCGCCTGTCTGTGAACCCTGTCTACGAAGGGCTGGGAAATCGCTATTGGACCCCGGAAATCATCCAGACCACATGGCTGCAAGCCGAGACAGCCAAGATCCCGGTTTCCGGGGCCGGTTACAGAGGCCCGTTCGCAGGATCCGGCTTCGACGCGATGTGGACGGATATGTCCGAGATCGTGCGTCCGACACGGGACGGCATACACGGGCGCGAATACATCAGCACTGCGGTAGACATTGGAAGGAAGCCTTCATACCTGAGCTTCAAGGATGGCCGGCCTGCCAATGACGGCGCGCCTCTGATCTGCGTTCAGATGCCCCTCATAATTGACCTGCCCTCACGGGCGCACACGCTGCCGGCCCTGGAGCCCATCCTCGTTGAGACCGCGGCTCGAACGGACTTGATCGTTCTGGTGGACTCGGCGCGATGGCCCCTTGACGGCATCGACCTTGAGCGACACCTGCCGCACATCGGATTCTACTTGAACCCCCGCTCAGTTGAAATCTCAGGGGATGTGCTGCGCAGAACGCGGCTCGTTGAGATACCTGACGGAGATGACGTCATCCCGCGAATCCATGAGCTCAAGCGTCAGCATCCGCACCTTGTGGTGGCGATCCGCGTCGAGTTGGACGGCCGGGGCGTGAGCAGGGCGATAGAGCTGGCGAGCTTCGGCGACGTCGAGGTAATACACGTGGTTGCCGATCTGAATGGCGACGAGATCGGGGCGGCGAAGCCTCGCTTCATCAAGGATATGATTCGGGAGATTCATACGGCCTTGATCGACAACGGCAGGCGCGATGAGGTTACGCTGATAGGTGGTGGTGGCATTGCATTACCGGAGCACATGGCCAAGGCGGTCCTCTGCGGCGCTGATCTGGTTTCGATAAATCTGCCGTTGCTGATAGCGATGGAGTGCCATTTGTGCAGCAAGTGCGAGAAAGGGATGACCTGTCCGGCCAGGCTCGAAGAGACTGATCCCGTGTACGGAGTGGGCCGGATGACGAATCTGATTGCCGCCTGGCACGATCAGTTGATCGAAATGATGGGGGCCATGGGCATGCGTGAGGCACGCCGCCTCCGAGGCGACGTCGGCCGCGCGATGTTCTTCGAGGATCTTGAGGAGGAAAGCTTTGGTACGCTGTTCGGCACCAGAAAATAGCCTGAAGGAGATTCTGCCTGAGAACACTCTGAAGACCCGGGTCCCTCAAACACAGGTCGACCGGGAGATCAGGCCGGCGCCTCCTCGCTACCGCAACGAGATCGCCAAGTACATCATTCGTCGAAACGACAACTGCGTACGCTGCGGCAAGTGCGTGGAACTCTGCCCGCGCGGCGTGCACGTGGACAAGCCCGGGTACAAGTACTTCGCAGAGCCCAAGCTGGATCGTTGCATCGGGCCGGCTTGTGAGAAGACGGACTACTACTGCGTGGCCCAGTGCCCCCAGTCAGCGCTGCAGATGGTAGAGAATCCCATGATGAAGGTGTTGGGCGACTGCCGTTGGCCGGCGGATATGATCCTGGCGACGTGGAAGATGGCGGAAACGGGTGATCTGCCGCCGGAAGAATTTGGCTTCGAATATCAGTGTGGCGCGTCCGGCGGCGGTTTTGACAAGCTGCGATTCAAGTTTCCTCACAAGCTTCCGGTTGAAATCCGTGAGGACGAGATAGATACCAGCATTGAGTTGAACAAGCGTGACGATGGCAGGCCTCGAATCAGTATTGACGTGCCGTGGTACGGCGGGGGCATGTCGTTCGGTTCCGTCAGCAATGTGACCCAACTCTCGAAGGCGCGGGCCGCGGTCGCATGGAACACATTTACGTGCACCGGCGAAGGCGGGTACATGGAGCGGATGCGACCCTTTGACGATCACGTGATTACGCAGGTCGCAACGGGGTTGTTCGGAGTTCGCGAAGAAACGATTCAGCGCGTGCCCATCGTGGAATTCAAATATGCTCAGGGGGCCAAGCCCGGCCTGGGCGGTCACCTGCTGGGCGACAAGAATACCGTGGCCGTTTCGCGGATGCGCGAAGCCGTGGTTGGCATATCGCTGTTCTCGCCGTTCCCGTTCCATAGCGTGTATTCCATCGAAGATCACATGAAGCACATCGACTGGATCAAGCATTTGAACCCGCGCGCGCTGGTCTCAACGAAGGTCTCGACGCCGACAGATGTGGACATGGTCGCCGTGGGCAGCTATGCCGCCGGGACGCATATCGTCCACATCGACGGCGGCTACGGGGGAACCGGTGCGGCGCCCGACATTGCGAAAAAGAACATCGCGATGCCCATAGAATATGCCATAGGTCGAGTGCACCGCTTCCTCAAAGCGGAAGGTGCTCGCGACAAAGTGACGCTGATAGCCAGCGGGGGCATACGCGGTGCCCACGATATTGCCAAGGCCATAGCTCTCGGCGCGGATGGAGTGGTCGTAGGGACCGGCGAGCTCGTCGCTCTGGGTTGTGTCCGTTGCACGCGGTGCGAGAGCGGGCGAGGATGCCCGCGAGGTATCGCGACGACGGACGCGGTGCTGGCCACGCAGATCGATATCGAGTGGGGCACTCAACGAATCATCAACCTATATAACGCGTGGCGCAAAGAGTTGACTGGGATATTGAAGCGGCTTGGAATGCGAAGCGTGAAGGAGCTTTGCGGGCGCACCGATGTGCTCGTGCACCTTGACTACAGCAATGACCTGAAGGCGGAATGATGGATAGGCGTTTGGTCGATAGACTTCTGGCATCGAAGGGAAAACTCGCTGCGGATGTGGGGCACGTCCGTGACGCGCGCAGGAGTGCCGAGGAAGGCGGCTGCGGTGTTGTCGGCTTCTGCTGTTCCGAGGCCGTTCCAGGCAGACATGTATATGAACCTTCGAAGCAGATGCATAACCGTGGGAATGGAAAAGGCGGCGGCATTGCGGCGGTAGGGTTCATCCCGGAGCAGTTGGGTGTCAGTCGCCAGGTCCTTGACGAGCATTACATGCTTCATGTTGCTTTTCTCGATCCCAGCGTTCGCGCCGATTTGGAGAGCAAGTATATCGCGCCAAACTTCGATGTCGCATCATCGGGCGAGCTTGACAAAGTCGACGATTGGCAGGCCGTAGGCGGACTGGAAGTCCGACCGCCTGATGTGTGTCGCTATTTCGTTCGAGTCAAAGAATCGGTCCTTGATGCATTTGCCAAAGAAAACGGACTGGACGGGCTGGATCGTCGGGCGGCTGAGGATGAGTTTGTTAACCAGAACAGCTTCAAGCTGAATCAGGAATACTATGCGTCTCTGGGCGATCAAAAGGCCTTTGTCCTCTCGCATGGCAGGAACATCATGATCCTAAAAGTGGTGGGCTATGCAGAGGCGATCGTGAAGTACTACAAGGTTGAGGATCTGCGCGCCCATGTTTGGATTGCTCACCAGCGTTATCCGACCAAGGGTCGGGTCTGGCATCCGGGTGGCGCCCATCCCTTCGCCGGGATCGACATGGCGCTCGTTCACAACGGGGACTTCGCCAACTATCATTCGGTGAGCGAATATCTCAAGCAGCGAAACATCTATCCGCAGTTCCTGACCGACACGGAAGTCTCGGCGCTGCTGTTCGATCTCTTGCATCGTACATACGAATATCCGTTGGAGTACATCATTGAGGCCCTCGCGCCAACGACCGAGCTGGACTTTGACCGACTCGACCCGGCGAAGCAGAAGATATACCGAGCGGTTCAGGCCGCCCATATCCACGGCTCGCCGGATGGTCCGTGGTTCTTTATTATCGCTCGCAATCTCGCCAGGGAGAGCAAGTTCCAACTGCTGGGCATCACCGACACGGCCATGCTGAGGCCGCAGGTCTTTGCGTTCTGCGACGGAGCCGTCCAGGTTGGGTTGATTGCTTCGGAGAAACAGGCGATTGACGCGACGCTGGCAAGTCTGGCGAAAGATGACCCCCGAGTGTGCCCTGTGGCGGATCGCTATTGGAACGCACGAGGCGGCAGCCACACGGATGGCGGCGCGTTCATCTTCGACCTCACGAAGAATGCGAATGGCAAGGTCAGGGTCAAGTGCACCGACAAGTTCGGCGAGCCAGTTCCCATGCCTACAGGCAGTGAAGAGTGTGATTTCACCGCTGGAGTGGATGCGTCAGGACTCAAGGCGCAAACGGCAACGGTTGATCGCCTTTTCAATACCGAGGGCGCCGTCGGGGTCTTTCAATACGTGCGTGACCATGTTCAGCGATCGACTTACCGGGACATTCATACGATCTGCCGGGCGATATCCAAGCTCGGCGAGGAGACGAAGCACACCGCTGTTGCGATCGAAGCCTTGACACTGTTGAACGATCGGGAATATGCCACCGGTGCCAAGAAACGCAGCCACATCATCCACCTCCAGTCCACGGAATCTTATCGACTGTTCAGGGCCTTGCCCCGTCTCGGAACCGCCGGGGCGCACGGGTATCGGCTGATAGATTTTCAAAACCGCGGCGCGCTGTGCAAACCTCAGGATGACAAAGCAGTCCTGGTCATTGACGCGAGCAGATTTCCTCCGGAAGGGGACGATTGTGATGCGGCCTTGCTCAAGAGGGCCTTCATGAAAGGCTGGCGTCACTTCATCACATTCGATTGCCGCGGGCAGAGGTACGTGGGCTGCGGCCTCGGCCCTGAGACGGATGACGTCACGATAGACGTATATGGCAGCTCGGGCGACTATCTTGGCTCCGGGCTCGACGGTCTGACGATCACGGTGCACGGCAACGCCCAGGATCAACTTGGGCAGATCATCAAGCGCGGCACGATGGTCATTCATGGTGACGTGGGACAGACGTTCATGTACGGCGCCAAGGGCGGCGCGGTATACGTGCTCGGCAACGCGGCGGGCCGGCCCCTCATCAACTCGGTCGGCAGGCCCAAGGTGGTGATCAACGGAACGTGCCTGGACTTTCTGGCGGAGTCATTCATGGCAGGTGATCCGCTCAACGGCGGCGGTTTTGTGATACTCAATGGCGTCCGACGTGATGACGATGGGGCCGTAGTCCCACTGGAGGAACCTTACCCAGGCAGCAACCTGTTCTCGCTCGGCTCGGGTGGGGCCATCTACGTACGCGACCCACACCAGCGCCTCGTCGAGCAGCAACTCAACGGCAGCACGTTTGTCTCGCTGAGCAGTCAAGACTGGGAGTTGATACTGCCCTATCTTGAGGAGAACGAGCGGCTCTTTGGAATCAAGGTAGATGATTTGTTGACAGTAGGCTCCAGCCGGCTCGATCCCGCCCAGGTCTATCGGAAGGTAGTGCCGTCGGCGAGTGCCATCTCGGCAGCGCTCTTGGACACCGACGATGCGGCGTGGGCTGAAGAGCACGGGGACGAAGTGGCCGCAGAGCAACTCTCCGAATAGAAAAGACCTGTCTTCCCAACAAGAGAAACAGAATGGCTATTACGATCAAGAAAGGCGAAAAGGCCCAGGGGCTGATCCGCAGGATAGAGCAGATGACGGGGACGGACCTCAGTTCGTGCTATCAGTGCAAGAGGTGCACGAGCGGCTGTCCGGTGTCCAAGCTGGTCAATGCGCCGCCCTCGGAGGTAATGCGCCGCCTGCATCTTCACGCAGGCGATGAGCTGCTCGACACGGAGATCGTGTGGATGTGTGTTTCGTGCGAGACCTGCTCGGCGCGATGCCCAATGGGGATCGACGTGGCGGCGGTGATGGATGCGCTGCGCGCGCTCGCCAGAGAGAAAAAGGCCGCTGCCCAGGAAGGCAATGTGCCGCTGTTCAACCGCGCCTTTCTGAAGACGGTCAAGCTCTTCGGTCGCAGCTACGACATCGCCATGATCGCCGCCTATAAGCTCGGGACGGGCAAGCTGATGGCCGATACCGAGAAGTTCCCTTCCATGCTCAAGAAGGGCAAGATATCACTGCTGCCTTCCTTACGCGGAGATAGAAAGACAACGAGGCGCATCTTCAGGAAGGCCAAGGCGCGGAAGGAGGCGAACGGATGAGATATGGGTATTTTCCCGGCTGCTCGGCCGAGTCGACGGCGCGTGACATGCACGTCTCAACGATGGCGGTAGCCAAGGTCCTCGACATAGAGTTGGTCGAGCCAAAGGGTTGGACGTGTTGCGGGGCGACCGCCGGACACCAGACGGATCGTTTTCTCTCGGTGGCGCTGCCTGCCG
The DNA here is from genome assembly GCA_964527825.1 of uncultured Pirellulales bacterium. Lineage (GTDB taxonomy): Bacteria > Planctomycetota > Phycisphaerae > Sedimentisphaerales > Anaerobacaceae > JAFGLV01. The sequence goes on along the minus strand of CAZGRF010000015.1, from coordinate 7,729 downwards.
CCAGTCTGGCCAAGGTCAAGGACGCCGGCCTGGACATGGTGGTCAGTTGTGCCGCGTGCTACAACCGGATGAAGGTCGCTAATCATGAGATACAGAAAAGCGATGAAATGCGTCGATCTGTCGCCGAAGCTCTGGGCCGCGACTATGACGGATCTGTCCGTGTGATGCATTTTCTGGAAGTTCTCCTGGACGCTGTCGGCGTTGACAAAATAGCTGAGCTGACCAAGCGTTCCTTGGGCGGGCTGAAGGTTGCATGTTACTACGGGTGCCTACTGGTTCGTCCCCACGACGTAACGAAATTCGATGATCCGGAGAATCCGACCTCGCTGGATCGTTTGGTAACGGCGCTTGGCGGCGAAGCGCTCGAATGGCCTCACAAGGTCGAGTGCTGTGGCGGTGGGCTTTCGATGTCACGCACGGATGTGGTGGTCAGTCTGACCGCCTCCATCTTAGAGATGGCCAAGGCATCGGGGGCCCAGTGCATTGCGGTCGGTTGCCCGATGTGCCAGATCAATCTGGACATGCGCCAGCTCGACATCCAAAAGCAGATGGGCAAATCTTATGACATGCCGGTCGTTTACATAACGCAGCTCCTCGGCTTGTGTTTGGGTATTCCAGCCGGACAGCTTGGATTCGAGAAACTGATGATTCCAGCCTTGGATGTCATCAAGCGTGTCGTGAGTGCCGCCTGAATCTCGGCGGCGACGCAACGCTCACATAGAAGCAAACGGACTATGATAAAGAAAGACGAAAAGAAGATTGGTGCCGTGCTGGTGGAGGGGGGTGGCATCGCCGGTGTGCAGGCGTCGCTTGATTTGGCCAATTCCGGTTTCAAGGTCTATCTGGTCGAGCGCGAGGCGGCGATCGGCGGCATGATGTCGCATCTGGACAAGACCTTCCCCACCGGCGACTGCGCCACGTGCATCGTTTCGCCCAAGCTCGTTGAATGCGCCAGAAATCTCAACGTCGAGATTCTCACGCTCTCGGAGTTGATGGATGTAGTTGGCGAGCCGGGGCACTTCAAAGCTACGGTCAAACGGTATCCCCGGTACGTGGATGAGGACAAGTGTTCGGGGTGCAGCGAGTGTACGCAGGCGTGTCCGGTAGAAGTCCCGGACTATTTCGACCGTAACATGGGCACGCGCAAGGCGATTGCCAAGCACTACGCACAAGCAACGCCCAACATCTTCGGCATTCTGAAAAACGGACACGCGCCGTGCAAGATGACATGTCCCGCCAACATCAATGTCCAAGGCTACGTGCAGCTCATCAAGAAGGGCGAGTATCTCCGCGCCGTAGAGCTGATCCGAGAACGCAATCCGCTTTCGGCCATTTGCGGACGCGTATGCACGCACCCGTGTGAAACGGCCTGTACCCGCAGCGAAGTCGACGACCCTGTTGCTATCCGGCTGCTCAAGCGTTTCGCCTCGGACAAAGAGATGGAAATGCTCGATAGGGGTGAGATTTCCTTGCCTGAGGAGAGGGCGCCTGCAGCCGGTGCCAAGAAGGTCGCAATCGTGGGTGCCGGCCCGGCGGGATTGACGGCCGCGGACGACCTGGCGGGCAAAGGATTTGCAGTTACCATCTACGAGGCGATGCCGGCGGGTGGCGGCATGCTGCGCTTCGGCATTCCGGAATACCGATTGCCCAAGAACGTGCTGGATCACGAGATCGAATTGATTCGGCGAAAAGGCGTGGACATTCGATACAACTGCCGCGTCGGACGTGATGTGACGTTCGATCGGTTGCGTGCGGATCATGATGCGGTGTTCGTGGGTGTTGGCGTCCAGAAAGGCCGATCACTCGGTATTGAGGGCGAGAACAAGAATGGTGTCGAGCAGGGAGTCGATTTCCTTAGACAGGCTGCCTCGGATACCGCGAAACCCAAGGTCAAGAACAGAGTTGTGGTAATCGGCGGCGGCAACGTGGCGGTGGACGTGGCCCGGACCGCGCTGCGGCTGGGAGCCGGGTCCGTCGAGATGGTGTGTCTTGAGCAGCGCAAAGAGATGCCCGCCTACGACGAGGAAATCGAGGCCACGCTCGCTGAGGGAATTGACATCCGCAATGGCTGGGGTCCGGCGAAGATTACGGGCAACGGCTCGGTTACGGGCGTCGAGTTCAAGCGCTGCACAAGCGTGTTCGGCTACGATGGACGGTTCAATCCGCAGTATGCCGAACATGATAGGATATCCATTGAAGCCCAGCAGGTAATCATCGCCATCGGACAGCAGAATGATAGCGAGCTGCTCGATCATCTGGCGGTAGAGGTAGAACGAGGCCGCATCAAGGCCGATTCTCTAACACTCGAGACATCGGTCCAAGGCGTATTTGCCGGTGGCGATACCGTGTCGGGCCCCGCTTCCGTTATTGAGGCAGTGGGGGCCGGCAAGAGGGCCGCGGAATCTATCGAACGCTACCTCAAGGGCGAGGACCTGCGCTGTAATAGGTTCGAGGACACTCTAAGGCAATTGCCCGAGGAGTTGCTTCCTGAAACGAGCCGGACAGAGAAGAAGGCTCGGTGCAAGCCAAGGGAACTGCCTGCAACTGAGCGTGAAGGCAACTTCAGAGAAGTCGAGCGTGCGCTGACTGAAGAAGAAGCCAAGGCAGAGGCCGAGCGGTGCTTGAACTGCGCGTTGTGTTCGGAGTGCGGCGAGTGCGTCAGGGCGTGCGAACAAAACGCTATCGATCATTTTATGCCCGAGCGTCAGGTCGAGTTGGAAGTCGGGGCGGTGGTGCTCACGACCGGTTTCGAGGAATTCGACGCGCGACGCAAGGGGGAGTATGGCTGGGGACGTTATCCGAACGTTGTCACCAGCGTTCAGTTCGAGCGGATGCTGTCGGCGGCGGGGCCTTTCGAGGGACACGTGCTTCGCTTCTCGGATGGGCGGGAAGCGAAGAACATCGCGTGGATCCAGTGTGTCGGCTCGCGTGATTCGAGTTGCGGCAACGAGTACTGTTCCTCGATATGCTGTATGGCTGCCACCAAACAGGCCATGGTTGCCGCGGACCACGTTGAGGAACTCGATGCGACGATCTTCTACATGGATATTCGCGCCCACGGCAAGGACTTCGATCAGTATTGCGAACGCGCGCGAGGCATGGACAACATACACTATATCAAGAGTATCCCATCGCGCATCATCCAGATGCCCGCCACGAACGATGTCCGCGCACGGTTTGTAGACGAGAACGGGCAGATGCAGGAGCAGGAGTTCGACCTGATCGTTCTGTCGGTCGGTATGGAACCGGCGGCTTCGATTGCCGCATGTGCTGAGCGGATGGGAATCGAGCTGAATGAATACGGCTTCTGTGCGACCGACCGACTGTCGCCTCTGACCACCTCCCGTGAAGGAATATTCGTCGGCGGTGCGTTCCAGGAGCCCAAAGACATCCCGGAAACCGTGACGCAGGCGAGCGGCGCGGCATCCATGGCCATGGAACTGTTGGCGGATGCGAGGGACAGTCTTGTCACAAAGAAGAGTTATCCGCCCGAGCACGACATCACGGACGAACGACCGAGGATCGGCGTGTTCGTCTGCCACTGTGGTATGAATATCGCCTCCGTGGTGGATGTCGAGCAGGTAGTGGCGCGTGTCAAGGATGAGCCGTACGTTGAATTTGTCACGCACACCATGTTCACGTGCTCCGACACGAGTCTCTCGAACATAAAGGACATGATACATGAGCACAGACTCAACCGCGTGGTAGTCGCCTCGTGCACGCCCCGTACTCATGAGCCCCTATTCCGCGAGACGCTGCGGGAAGCCGGTCTGAATCCATACCTATTTGAACTGGCCAATATCCGTGACCAGTGTTCGTGGGTGCACTCAACTCAGCCTGAAGCGGCGACGGAAAAGGCTGCGGAGCTGGTCAAGATGGCAATAGGACGGGCACGCTTTCTTGAGCCTCTCGAAGGCGGAGTGCTGACTGTCGACCAGAGAGGACTGGTCATTGGCGGCGGTTTGAGCGGAATGACGGCGGCGTTGGCCCTTGCCGATCAGGGATTCAAGATCAACTTGGTGGAAGCGGCCGACCGGCTGGGCGGGAATCTGCACGACATTCACTACACGCTCGAAGGCCATGACGTTCGCGAGTTCGCCGAGAATTTGATAGCCCGTGTCAGCCACCACAAGAACATCGAGGTCCTCCTGTGTACGGAAGTGACCGGAGTATCAGGCCACATAGGCAAGTTCCACACGACGGTTTCCAGCAATGGCGAGAGTCGGGTAGTATCGAGCGGCGCCGTCATCGTGGCCACGGGCGCCCGCCAGGCGTCCACAACGGAGTACCTGTATGGCCAATCAGCTGGCGTGATGACGCAGGTCGAGCTTGAGAGAAAACTCCATGCGAAGGAATTCTCGGCCAAAGGCAAGAACATTGTGATGATCCAATGTGTCGGGTCGCGCGACGACGAGCGGCCCTATTGCAGCCGGATCTGCTGCTCGGCTGCGGTCAAGAACGCTCTTGCGATCAAACAACGGGACCCTGACGCCAATGTGTTCGTCCTCTATCGCGATGTTCGGACCTATGGCTTCAGGGAGAAGTACTACAAGCAAGCGCGTCAGGCTGGCGTCGTATTCATTCGCTACACCAAGGAGGCCAAGCCTGATGTCTCGGACAACGGTGGTCTGGTAGTCACTCTGAAGAGCCCTGACTTCCCGGAACCGATCACGATTGAGGCGGACCACGTCATATTGAGTACCGGCGTTGAGACCGACCGCGACAACAACAAGCGTATGTCCGACATGCTGAAGGTGCCTCTAAACTCCGACGGTTTCTACGTAGAAGCCCACATGAAGCTGCGGCCGGTGGATTTCGCGACCGAGGGCATCTTCCTCTGCGGCCTGGCCCACTCGCCGAAGTTCATCGACGAGAACATTGCCCAGGCCCGCGCAGCGGCCGCCAGAGCGGCGACCGTGCTGTCCAAAAAGGTGCTCGACGTGAGCGCCCAGGTCTCGTATGTGGATCAGGACAAGTGCATCTCTTGTATGACCTGCGTCATGGTCTGCCCGTACAGTGCGCCCGCCTGCAATGTCGATGGCAAGAGCCAGATCGAGGCAGCCAAGTGCATGGGGTGCGGGATCTGCGTCTCCGAATGTCCCGCGCGCGCCATTCAGTTGCATCACTTTGAAACGGACCAGTTCAGTGTGATGATTCGTGAGTTGCTGGCCTGTAACGGCAGCGCGAAGATAGAGGCGACTCGGCAGGGTGCTTGTGAGGTGGCCGGAAAGAAGAACTAAGCTATGGAATCAGAGGCATTTGAACCCAAGATAGTGGCGTTTTGCTGTCACTATTGTGCCTACTCGTCCGCTGACTTGGCGGGATCGATGCGGATTCAGTATCCGCCTAATATCAGGATCATTCGAACGCCCTGCACCGGGAGACTCGAAACGGAGTACTTCATGAAGGCGCTTGAGAACGGTGCCGACGGCGTGCTCGTCGCAGGCTGCCTCGAAGGTGGTTGTCACTTCATTGAAGGCAACCTTTGTGCGAAGCGACGCGTCAATTACATACGTGATATGTTGGCTGAAATTGGCATCGATAAGGAGCGGCTGCGGATGGTCAACGTTTCGGCCGCCATGGGCAGACCGTTGGCCGACATCATCACCGACATGGTCGGGACCGTTCGCAAGCTGGGACCGAACCCTCTGGGCAAACGACATGCCGAGATGAAAGTGGAGACGGCTCGATGATAGTCGCACAAAGAAAACGGATACCCGAACTGATGGAAATCGTCGGAGAGCACAATAAGATTCTCGTGCTTGGATGTGGCACGTGCGTGACGGTGTGCCTCGCGGGCGGCGAGCGGGAAGTGAGTATCATTTCTTCGGCGTTGCGTATGGCCTCTCGATTGGCGAAAAAGCCGCTCGAAGTAGAGGAGTTGACGATCGAGCGTCAATGCGACAACGTCTTCATCGAACAAGCTGCTGAGGCGATTGAGAGAAATGGCGCTGTCGTGTCACTCGGCTGCGGCGCCGGCGTTCAGGCCATCGCCGAACGTTACGTAGGCAAGCCCGTCTACGCCGGGCTGGACACGGCCTTTATCGGCATTCTCGAGGAAAGAGGCATCTGGGCCGAAAAGTGCGCGGGTTGCGGTTCGTGTGTTTTGCATGAGTACGGCGGGATATGTCCCGTGACCCGCTGCGCGAAACACATGCTGAACGGTCCGTGCGGCGGCTCCCGTGAGGATCGTTGCGAGGTCCGGCCGGACCGCAAGTGCGCGTGGCAGCTCATCTACGAGCGACTCAAAGGCATCGGTCAGCTTGACCGGCTGAAGAAGATCGCGCCGCCTAAGAATTGGAGTTCAAGCCTTGATGGCGGCTATCGGGTGATTGTGCGAGAAGACCACAGGATATAGCAGTTGTACTGCGGGTGTTGGCTCGATTTCCCGCTGAGATCTGCCGGTCCGCCACTGTCGGAAAGGTCCTCCATGAATATGGGCAGGAACCTCTCCGGACATCGCCGTGAGAACACCCGGTATCCTGCATTCGCCGGGCACATTGAGAACCACCTCGAGAAGGACATTCCCCTCGCTTCGAACGAAGCTCTTGGCCGCCATGCGACTCGTTGCCGGGATTCTGGGATTCCTTTTTGTCGCGCTGTTGCTTGTCCGCTGCACAATCTGATTCCCGATATGTGCGATTGACCTGCGTTCTCGTGGGTTTCGATTCTGCCGTCGGTGTCGGCTGGAGGATAGGGCTCGCCGGGCATTCGAGTCTCTCGACGACGCATCAGTTCTGTTTGGCCGTCCGTCCGGACTTGGTTGACAGGGCCCGCGGGGCCGTTGCGGAAGGATTTTGGCGCGCGCTTGGCGCGCCTCGAATCCCGGCTTCAGACCGTTGACAATCGATCAGAGAAGTTGTTGAATAGCAGGGACTTAGGTTTTGAGCGCCCGTAGCTCAGTTGGATAGAGCAACGGATTTCTAATCCGTAGGTCGCAGGTTCGAGTCCTGCCGGGCGTGTTTCGATGTGCTCAGTCAGCGGGGGTGTCTGCTCAGTGGTCGGTGATGACTGCAGATCTGAACGCCGGGTTGCTCACCAACTGGCTGGCGAGTTGGGCGTAGCCTTCGGGCAGGGGGTGGCTGAGGTCGGCGTAAAACGAGGCCGGCAGCGGGGGAGCTATGAAGTGGGGTACGTCGTTTGCCTGGAGCCATGTCTCAATGCCGCGCTTGATCTGATCGTAGGCGGCCGCATCTTGATCGTTGAGGGCATGCTCGTTGACAGGGCCGACCAGTACGAACACCCTGCTGTTTCTCGCACGCAACTGCTCGACCGTATGGCGGAAGAAACGCCATTGCAGCGAGCTGTCCAGCGTCACCCACGCCACGTTCGCCGATTTCGGATTTCGGATCTCGGACCGCGGATTTGGCATTTCGGGCCCAGGCAGCCTTTTCGCTAAGGCCGCCAGGGGATTGTCGTATGGGTGCTGGAGCGTCCAGCCGGGCAGGTCCATGCCCTCTAAGTAGGCGATCTTCAGGTGCGTCGTCCAACTGAAGAAGGGCACGTAGCGTTCCGTGACGGCCCAGAGTCGGGCTGAGAGCGACGCTCGGTAGCACGGGATACTTGGGACGAACTGCGGGACGAGCTTGGGGTGGTTGAAGTGGAACTCTTTCGTCGTTTGCAGGTCGTGCTTTTCAGAAGTGAGCCACAGCGGATTGAACTGGAGCAGGACGGCCCGACTCGCGAGGCTTTCGCCGTAGTATGCGATCAGACCCTGGAGGGCGGCCGG
>CAZGRF010000014.1:5449-19102 GCA_964527825.1 uncultured Pirellulales bacterium | reverse complement strand
GGACCTTCTTGTTCAATAGGAAGGTAAGCTGTTGATACCCGCTTCCCTGGGTCGGATCGACACCGTCCCCATCATCGCTTATGCAGGCAAGAAATGGATAATAGTTCGAGCCGCCGCGCGTGTAGCGCGTCCAGAACGTCCAATCATCCTTCTGGTATTCACCGTGAATCTTCAATCGGTCCAGACCGAGATACGCGCTGTTGTGATTGGGAAGCAGTGGATGATAGAACGCATCGATTCCTGATATTGTGACACCATCAACGGTCCAGGCTCGTCCAGGGTAGAATTTCGCATCGTACTGACTGGCGCCCGGCTGGTCGGCGATACCGGCATACAGGAATAGCCCTGATCCGTCATCGAATTTCTTGCCGTACTTGGTTTCGACACCCGAGAACTTCTCGACGGCACCAACTCGACCGGTGACTTCACACCCCTGGAATGTGTCCGCATTGTCGGTGATGATATTGATCACCATGAACAATGCACCGGCGCCGTAAAGAACACTGCCTGGGCCACGAATCACTTCGATGTGGTGGATATCCCGCAGCAATGGAAGGTCACGTTCAGCGATAGCCCCATAATGCAGTCGTTCATTCATCACGCGACCGTTAACCAAGAGCAAGTACTTGTCATCACGGTCGGAAATGGACCCTCTCAATCCAAGGTGTTGAGGTTCCCAAAGATGCAGTACGATCTGGAGGTTGGGTACGTAGATTTCCAGGAGTTCATCAAGGCTGCGAGCTCCGGAGGTCTTGATGTCGTCCCGGGAGATCGTGGACACTGCGGCCGGGACCAGACGCTGTGATGTCTTGGTCAGAGAGGCGGAGGAGGCGATCTCCACGTTCATCAGTTCCTCGATGGACATCTGGAAGAAGCCTTCTTGGCCGTTGGGGTCCTGTTGCCCCGACAACACGCGTGCATTAGTGCTGAACAGAATGCACGCGGCCAACACTGTGAAACGGAAGTCTCTGATTCTCATTTTAGTCTACTCCTCTGGAAGGGGTATTGTAGAAAGACCCTTGTTGCGTCGTCGATTTTCGGGAAGCAGGTCCGAATAATCACCGGTAGGATGCTGGGATGAACGCATCGCACTTTCATAACGACTTCTCCTGAGACTGGACATTGGCGTCCTTGGGCCTGTTCTCAGCGTTGAGGGCCAGTCTCTTGTCCCTTGATCTCGCGTGTGGGCCGATAACCGTTGCGCCGGCACTACATCATCGACACCCCCTCCGATCCGGCTCACACTGTCGCCAACAAGCATCGTACTATCGTGCCCACGACTTTAGGCCGGATGACCAGCAGCGGCAAAAATGTGTTTGTGGCCGTCAAGCGGGACAAGCCCCGCAGCAAGCCGGCGCGGCACCACTGTCACGGCTGTCGACCAGCAGGAACCCCATCTTCAGCCGGCTGCTGCCGGAACTCCGGAATCTTGTGCCAAAGCGTGTAACGGATGGCAGAATAGCGCCACTTGCCTGGGCGCAAGGAGATGCCAAAGAGGTGCTATGAGTGAACAGTACGTGAAGCATCCGGCTGCTTCGGATCACGCGGCACGGCCCGTCCGCATCGGCCGGGTCCTGCCTCTGGTGCTGGTCTTGTTTGTCGGGAGCGGTTGTGCCGCGCTGATTTATGAAATCGTGTGGTTTCAGTTGCTGCAGTTGGTGATCGGTTCGTCCGCCATTTCACTGGGCGTACTGTTGGGAACCTACATGGGGGGAATGTGCCTGGGCAGCATCGCTCTACCTCGCGTCGTCTCGGCCCGGCGGCATCCGTTGCGTGTTTATGCGCTTCTCGAACTCGGGATCGGGATTATGGGGATCGCCATACTATTCGGCATGCCCCATGTCGGTCGGCTCTACGCGGCCTACGTCGGCCACGGTTTTGCGGCGATCCTGCTTCGTGCGTCGGTTTGTGCGATCTGCCTGTTGCCGCCGACGGTCCTGATGGGAGCCACACTCCCGGGGATCGCCCGATGGGTCCAAGCGACGCCACGAGGCGTGTCATGGCTGGGCTTCTTCTACGGCGGGAACATCGTCGGAGCTGTCTTCGGGTGTTTGCTGGCGGGATTCTACCTGCTGAGGGTCCACGACATGGCTACCGCCAGCTATGTGGCCGCGGCGATCAATGGGGCCGTCGCCCTGATTGGCCTGACCCTGGCCGCACGAATACCACACCCGGCGAGGGCGGACGATCCTCTGTGGGACAGTGCCGCCCGCGCCTGCGGCTCCCGGGCAGTGTACATTGCCATTGCACTGTCGGGGATGAGCGCCCTGGGCGCCGAGGTGATTTGGACACGATTGCTGTCCCTGATGTTGGGGGCGACCGTTTATGCATTCTCCATTATCCTGGCGGTGTTTCTGGTGGGACTGGGGATCGGCAGCGGCCTCGGGGCGCTGCTGTCGGGCAGTACGACGCGACCTCGACTTGCGTTGGGCGTCTGCCAGACGCTCCTGGCCGGGGCGATTGCCTGGGCCGCTTACGTGGTGACCCGGTCTCTGCCTTTCTGGCCGATTGACCTGACCCTGTCTGCGAGCCCGTGGCTGCGCTTCCAGCTCGACCTGGTGCGGTGTACGTGGGCCGTCCTGCCGCCGGCTATTCTCTGGGGTGCGAGTTTCCCCCTGGCACTGGCCTCAGCAGCATCTGTCGGGCAGGACACGGGGCGGCTGGTGGGAGGCGTCTATGCCGCTAACACGGTGGGCGCGATCCTCGGAGCGATTGGGTTCAGCACGTGGTTGGTGCCAGCCGTCGGGACTCAGCAGGCTCAGCGTGTGCTTGTCGGATTGGCGGGGCTCGCAGCGACATTGATGTTTGTGTCGGTCCTCTGGCCGCGCGGGAGGGGTGTTCTCTTGCGGCGTGCGCCCGGAGCGCTCGCGGTCCGAATCGCATACGTAGCGTCGCTCGTCCTTGTCATGGGCTTCCTAACCGCGCTCGCCTGGCGTGTGCCGAAGGTTCCCTGGCAGTTGATAGCCTACGGTCGCTACATGGCGACGTACGTCCAGCAGGCCGCGAAGGTGCTGTACGTTGGTGAAGGCATGAACGCGTCGGTTGCGGTGACAGAGTTGAGCGACGGTATCAAGAATTTTCACGTCAGCGGCAAGGTGGAAGCATCGAGTGACCCGCAAGACATGCGGCTCCAGCGGATGCTCGGGCACATGTCCGCGTTGTTTCACCCCAGGCCTCGTTCGGTACTGGTGGTGGGCTGCGGCGCCGGCGTTACCGCGGGCTCGTTCGTCTTGTACCCGGAAGTCGAGCGAATCGTCATCTGCGAAATCGAGCCTCTGATTCCGCGCGTTGTGGCGCGATACTTCGATGCGGAGAATTACGATGTGCTGAACGATCCGCGCGTCGAGGTCATCTACGATGATGCGCGGAACTACGTCCTTACGACGAAGGAGAAGTTCGACGTCATAACCTCCGATCCGATCCATCCGTGGGTCAAAGGTGCCGCCACGCTTTATACGAGAGAGTACTTCGAGACATGCCGGCAACATCTGAACGCCGGCGGTGTGATGACCCAGTGGGTGCCTTTGTACGAGAGCAACGTGGAGGCGGTGAAAAGTGAGATAGCCACGTTCTTCAGCGTCTTTTCGAGGGGAACCATCTGGGGCAACGACTATGAGGGGCAAGGGTATGACGTCGTGTTGTTAGGTCAAGCGGAGGCGACGACGATAGACATAGAGGCCCTTGAAGAGAGGCTGGATCGCCTCGACTACGTCCCGGTGGCGCAATCCCTTGCGGAAGTGGGATTCAACAGTGCCACCGATCTCTTGGCAACCTACGCGGGACAGGCGACCGACCTGAGGCCCTGGCTGGAGGGGGCCGAGATCAATCGCGATCGAAACCTGCGGCTGCAATACCTGGCCGGTATGGACCTCAATTCGTACCAGGAGGGGCGCATCTACGACGAGATGTTGGCGTACTGCGTCTTTCCCGAGGAGCTCTTTGTCGGATCGCCGCGCAGTAGACTGGTCTTGAGAGAAGCTCTGAGCCGCGTAAGGGGAGGACAATAGCTGCAATATCGACGACACCATGTTCGTCTATGTCTCGATGACCCTGCACCCGGACCATCTACACAGTGTCCCGGCCTGGTGGCAAGAGCCCACCGGCGAACGATCCTGTGCCTTTGGCCTTTACGGACGGCCTGAACGGTGGTACTCTTGGGGCAACAGTTGACAGTCGGCAGAGTCCCGATAGGCATCGGGAGGGTGCGCTGTACGATAATCGACATTAGTTAGGAGACGTAACTGATGAAGAAGATACAATCCCTGAGCCGTCGAGATTTCCTGGTGAAGAGCGCGACGGCCTTGGGTGCTGCGGTGACCTTTCCCACCGTTGTCCCCTCTAGCGTTTTCGGCGCCGCGGCGCCGAGCAACCGCATTACGATGGGCTTGGTCGGCATGGGCGGGCAGATGGGAGGGCACTTCAGCGGCATGCTCGGCCGGCCCGAAGTCCAGATACTGGCGGTCTGCGACGTCGATCGCAACAAGAGAGAGAACGCCAAGGCCCGCACCGAGGGGACTTACGCCGACCGATATCCGAGTGGGACATACAAAGGCTGCGAGGCCTACCTCGAGTACGAACGGCTCTGTGAGCGGACGGACGTCGACGCCGTCATGATTAGCACGCCGGACCACTGGCATGCGCCGATTTCGCTCGCAGCCATCAAGTCGGGCAAAGATGTCCTCTCGGAAAAGCCCATGACGCTGACGATCCGCGAAGGCCGGATGGTCAGTGACGCCTGCAAGCAATATGGCGCCATCTACCAGGTCGGTTCGCAACAACGTTCGGAGTGGGCCTTCCGGACCGCCTGCGAGATCGTCCGCAACGGTTGGATCGGTAAGGTCAAGACCTGCTATGCGAGCCTGGGGCGGTTTGCTCCGCCGAGGACGCTGCCTGAGCAGCCGATCCCCCAGGGCTTCGATTACGACCGCTGGCTTGGTCCGACGCCGTGGTATCCGTACAACTATGCACGCGTCGAAGGGAACTATGGCGGCGGGTGGCGGTGCTTCTGGGAATACGGTTCCCGCAAGAACGGCGACTGGGGCGCGCACCACTTCGACATCATCCAATGGGCGCTGGGCATGGACGAGAGCGGCCCGGTCAAGTTCATCCCCAAGGGTTGGCAAGACACGCAGCATCAGACCCACATCTACGCCAACGGTGTCACCGTCCTGCGCGATCATCCGATCCGTTGCGAGGAGAGCCCCAGGAACACCATGATCCAGTTCATCGGCGAGGAAGGCGAGGTCTTTGTGAGCCGCAACGGCATGCTGAATACGGTGCCCACTGAGCTGGCCCGCAGACCCTTGGGTCCGAACGACATTCATCTGTACGAGTCGAACAACCACGACGGTAACTGGGTCGATTGCATCCGCACCCGCAAGCCGACGATCTGCACTGCGGAGATCGGCCACCGGACCGCCACGATCTGCCAACTCAACGGGATCGCGGAGCGCCTGGGCCGGCCGCTGGAATGGGACCCGGTCCAAGAGAAGATCCTCAACGATCCGGAGGCGGAACGCTGGTGCGACCGGCCGCGGCGTGCGCCCTATGTTCTGTAAGCGTGCGGACGGTGCCGCAGAGCTGTGTTCCAGATCGCGATGAAAGCACCTGCAAAGAAAGGTAAACGATGAGTGGTAGACTCGTGAAAACAGCTTATCTTGGCGTCGTTCTCCTGGCCCTCGTGGCCTTTTCACATGCCGCGCTCGCCCAAGATGGAGCGGAACTCGTCAAGCAATTGAGCGGGCAGACCCAAGCTCCGACACGCGACGCAGCCCAACTGGCCCAGGCGTATCAGACGGCCATCGACTACTTGCTGCCGTTGATGTCGGCTGAGAACGTTGGGTCGCGCTACAACTACCAGATTATGCTCCAGGACATGGGCAGCCACGCCTCGCGTCCCGGTGCGGAAACCGAGCGACTGGCGCTGGCCAAGGTCATGCTCAAGACCATCGAGCAGGCCGAGATGCCTGGGACTGTGCGCAATTGGTTCGTCCGGCAGATCGAGCGCATGGGCAAAGGTGAATCCGTGCCCACCTTAGTCAAGCTGATGGCATCCGAAGACAAAAACCTGCGCGACTACGCGCGGCAGGCGTTGGAGAAGAATCCCGATCCGAGCGCGACCGATGCGTTGCTGAAGGGGCTGTCTGCAGCCAAGGGTGCGGGATGGAAGATCGGTCTGATGAACTCGCTCGGCGCACGCCAGGCGCAAGCGGCGGTCAGCCCCATTGCCCAGGCGCTGAACGACGAGGACGTGACGGTCGCCAAGGCGGCCGTGACGGCGCTATCGCAAATCGGGGGACGCGAGAGCATACGAGCTCTGCTCGGCGTTCTGGACAAACCCGATGTTCCCGTGGAGGCGAAAGCGGCCCAGGGACTCGTCGATATCGCCCAGGCAATGGCTCGCGCGGACGACACTGCCGGCGCTGCCAGAGTCTATGGTGCTCTTTACGACTGGGCAACGAAGACCAGTGGTTCCGGCACCGTCAACATTCGTGCGGCCGCTGTCAATGGTCTGGTGGTCTGTGATCCGGAGAGAGGAGCGCGCGAGGTTGTCACCCTCATCCAAGACAGCAATCCCAGGATTCGCACCGCGGCGGTTGAGGCCGCGCGACAAGCACCGAGCAAGACGCCTGCACAAGCCCTTATGCGGATGCTGCCTCGCTTGACACCGGAATCGCAAGCCCAGGTCCTCGGTTTGGTCAGTGATCGAGGCGACGCTTCGTCTATCGGTGTTGCCCAGGGATTCCTGACCAGCGAAGATGAGTCGGTGCGGCTGGCGGCGGTCGATGCCCTGTCCAAGATCGGGACCGAGGCAAGTGCCAAGGCCCTCATGGAGGTGGCGGTCAAAGGCGATAGCTCGATGCGCAAGGCTGCCACTGCTGGCCTGGCCGCGATGCCTGGCGCCGACGTTGAGAGGTTCATCGATACCAAGGCTGCCTCCGGCGACGTGAAGGTTCGGGTGGTTGCCATCGGTCTTTTGGGGCAACGTCATGCGAGCGGCGCGCCGGCGAAGCTGCTGAGATATGCGGCCGAGGGCAACGACGACATTAGCGCGGCTTCGTTCGACGCCATGGCGCCGGTGGCGGCTTCGGTCGATGCGGCAGCTCTTGCCGATCTGGTCGCGAAGACGAAGACCGGGACGGTTCGTGCAGAGGGTGTCGCGGCGCTCAAGGCGGTGCTGGCCAAAGCCCAGGACAAAGACGCCGCCGCCCGAACCATCACTGGTCGGATGAAGACCGCCGACGCAGACGGCAGGATAGCGCTGTTGACCTCCCTGAGCGCTCTCGGTGGCGCGACAGCCATGAACGCTGTCATTGAAGCTACCAATTCCAGCGATGAAGCATTGTGTGACGCCGCGATTCGTACGCTGTGCAACTGGCCTGACTACGAAGCGGCTGCCGTTCTGCTCGATATTGCCGCCCAGCCCCAGACGTCCTTGACGCACTACGCGCTAGCGACGAGAGGCGCGCTCCGCCTGATAAGCGCCAGCGATTGGGTCTCAACCGATGAACGAATGGCCCTTTGTCTGCGGGCGCTGGATCAGGCGCGACGCGACGATGAGAGACGGCAGGCTGTCTCAACCCTGGGTTCTCTGCCGAGTCAGGAGGCCGCGGATCGATTGCTGGAACTGGCCAAGGACGAGAACCTCAAGACCGAAGCCGGGCTTGCCGCGATCGAGTGTGCCACCGGCATGCTCAGGATCGACAGGCAGGCGGCCCGCGACCTGGCCCAGAAGATTCGGGACATGAACATCTCCGACGCCGTCAACGAACGGGCCGACGCGGTGATATCAGGCAGAGGCATGAGAGGGTTCCGAGGGTTCGGCGGCTTCCGAAACCTCCGAGGCTCCAGGCGACAGCGCTAACCGTTGCCGCCGCAACAAGACATGCTGACACGCAATGCGCATCGAAGCCGCAATGCGCTGCTGACGGCACTGGCCGTGACACTGCTCGTTTCCGGCGCTCCGGCCGATGCGCTCGGCGCGCAAGCCTACAACCCGCCGGAACGGATTATGGCGGTCCGGCCGGCATTTGAGGGTGCGTCGGCGCGTCCGCTGCACTATCACCCGGAGGGCACGGACTTCGTCATTGATAACCCCGAAGCACATCGGGACGAGTTCTTCAACCGGCCGCTCTACGCTTATGATTCGCCGCCGGCTGGCGCGGAACCAGCATCGTCTGGCCGCAGCCGTGGCTTCCGTGTCGATGCCGGTGACATGACGGAGTTCTCGTTGTATCTCCCGGGCCGAGGCGGCAACCTGCGTTTGGGCGTGAAGACGGCCCGGGCTGCCAAATGGCTCTTCAATGCCGAGCACGTAGTCGCTCGCTATCGTGCCGGCTCTATGCGCTACGAAATCCGCGATCCGTCGCTGGGCGGCGCGACGCTGCACGTCACGGCCATCACGCTCTACACGACGGACGGATTGCTTGTGCGGGTCGAACACAACGGTCAGGGTCCGCCGGCCGAGTTGATCTTTGCCTATGGCGGCATGAATGGCGACAAAGGCGCACGCAGCGGAGACATTGGCTGCGAGCGCGAGCCGGTGAGCCGCTTCTTTCAACCGCGGCCGGAGTATTGCCGAGGCAACGTGATCTCTATCGAGGGCAATGCTTTCACCTTGCGCGGTAGGCTGGGCACCGTTCGAGGCGTGATACCGCCGGGCTCGCAGATGGCTGTTGCAGATGCATCAGGCTGGGCGTCTCCGGAAGCACTGCTGGATCCGGCAGACGAAGAAGCGGAACTGTCCGTGGTCGTGGGCCACGTCTTGCTGCTGCCGGATCAACCGACGCTCCTTGCCCTCCAACTCGTTCCGGGACGCGGGCGCCATGTACCGTTGGAGGCTGAGCAGCTTCCGGCTCTCTTCGAGAAGACGGAACAATACCGGGCGGCCCTGGCCAACCGCGTCGTTGTGGACACGCCGGACCCGTTCATCGACGCGGCAGTGGCGGCACTTTGCATTGCGGCCGACGCCATCTGGGACGAACCGCAGGGTGCGGTTATGCACGGAGCCGTCGCGTGGCGTTCCACGCTGTTGGGCTGGCGCGGTCCCTATTCGTGTGACGCACTGGGCTGGCACGATCGGGCGAAGCGTCACTTGACTTATTGGGCCGGGCGTCAGAACACGCGACCGGTGCCGGATGCGATCCTGCCGGCCGACCCGACCTCCAATCTCTCACGCAACGAACCGTCGCTACACCGCAACGGCGACATGTCGGGACGTCACTACGACATGAACCTCGTCTACATCGACATGCTGCTGCGCCATCTGCTGTGGACCGGCGATCTTGATCTCACACAGCAGCTTTGGTCGGTCATCGAGCGGCACCTGGCGTGGGAGCGCCGGCTGTTCCGCCGGCCCTTCGGGCCGGATGGACTGCCTCTCTACGAAGCATACGCGGCGATCTGGGCGAGTGACGACCTGCAATACAATGGTGGCGGCGTTACGCACGCCAGTGCTTACAACTATTGTCACAACAAGACGGTCGCTCGTCTGGCGAGGCTGCTGGGCAAGGACCCGGCGCCTTATGAGCAGGAGGCGGACCTCATCCTCAAAGCCATGCGGCGAGAGCTGTGGCTGCCTGACCGTGGCTGGTTCGGCGAATGGAAAGACTTGCTCGGCCTGCAACGAGTCCATCCCAGCGCCGCCTTGTGGACCCTCTATCACACGATGGATTCCGAAGTGCCTACGCCTTTCGAGGCGTGGCAGATGACGCGGTTTGTAGATACGCAGATCGCGCACGTCCCTGTCTTGGGGGACTGCTTCACCTTGCCCACCACGAGTTGGATGCCCTACACCTGGTCCACGAACAACGTGGTCATGGCGGAAGTGGCGCACACTTCTCTGGCCTACTGGCAGGCCGGCCGCGGGGATGAAGCATTCAGGATGTTCAAAGGCTGCATTCTTGACAGCATGTATCAGGGTCTCTGTCCCGGCAATCTGGGCATGACGACCTATTTCGATGCCGCTCGGGGCGAGGCTCAGCGAGATTTCGGCGATGCGGTTGGTATTGTCTCGCGCGCCGTGGTCGAGGGCCTCTTCGGCATACACCCTGACGTGTTGGCCGGTCGATTGAGTGTGTGTCCCGGCTTTCCGGCCGACTGGAACCATGCGCGGATTCAACATCCGGATTTCAACTTCGCGTTTCGCCGCGTGGGATCGACCGAGACCTATGCGATCGAGCCGAAGTTTGCTCGGCCGATGTCCCTGCGTCTAGTTGTGCCGGCCCTGTGTGACAATGCGGTGGCCACAGTCAATGGCGAGCCGGTCGCATGGCAGTTGGTCGGAGATTCGGTTGGGAAGCCACGCATTGCAATCGAGGTTCCGAAGGCTGCGGAGTTCGAGGTGGCCATAACGTGGCAGGGCGATAGCCCCGCTCAGACAGAGTTCGACACAGTCGCGGTTCATGGAAGTGGCATAGTCGTGGTGTTAGGATCGGCCACGCCGCGTCGCATTGCCGATCCGCAGCGTGCCTTGCCGCAGGTGACGTTTGAACCGCATCTTGTGCGCGCTACCATCGGCGGGACACTGGGGCACCGCACCGCGTTCCTCCAGGTTCAACAGGGGCAGATCTCGTGGTGGTTGCCGGTGTCGTTCGAGGTTCGACCGGCCCACGAAATCGTTGCGTCGCCGATTCAGGATGCTGAGCACCTGCGTTTCCGCGTCCGCAACAACACCGCTGAGTCATCCGCACCATCCGACGAAGTCGTCTTGCCGGCCGACGAGTTCCTTCCCGGCTCGAACCGCGTCGTTGCCGATCTGGGCGAAGGCCGCCGCGTCGAAGGTGTCGTGACGAACTGGAAGATCAAGGCGGCGGAGGCGATAGTCCAGTGGGAGCCGGTCGTTCTCGATTCGATCTTCAACGACAAGGTTACGCAGATCTTCAAGAACGACTACCTCTCGCCGCGCTCACCTTACTGTTCGCTGGCGATTCCCAAGCAGGGGATCGGCAGTTGGTGCAATTTCGCCAAGGCTGTCGAGATTGATGACACCGGCCTGCGCACGGCCGCCGACCGCAACGGAGGCTTGTTCGTCCTGCCGCAGGGTGTCCCCTTCAGGATCCCAGGCAGCGGCGACGCGGACAACGTCGTGTTTACCTCGCAGTGGGACAACTATCCGAACGACGTATCGGTTCCGCTGGCCGGCAGCGCGTCGCACGTCTATTTGCTCATGGCCGGCTCGACCAACTCCATGCAGAGCCGCTTCGACAACGGAGAGGTCGTTGTGACCTACGCTGATGGCTCGGCCGAGCGGCTGGCGTTGCACAACCCCACCACCTGGTGGCCCATTGACCAGGACTACTTCATCGACGATTATGCGTTCAATCGGCCGGAGCCGATCCCGCCGCGCGTGGACTTGCGAACTGGGACGGTGCGCGTGTTAGACCTCGAGACGTTCAAGGGCAAAGGCGGCGAAGTTCGGGGCGGCGCCGCGACCGTGCTCGATCTGCCGCTGGAGGCGGACAAAGAGCTTGCGTCACTGACGGTGCGCACGTTGGCCAATGAAGTCATCATCGGTCTGATGGCCGTGACGTTGGCACGATAGGACCAGACAATCTGGAAAGGGAAGATCATGATGAGAAGGACGATGCTGTCGTTTTCTTTGGTTCTGGCCACCTCCGTGAGCATGGTCCATGTTGTCGCCGCGGCCGGCGCCGCAACTGATCTTGTGCCGACGCACCTTCGCTGCGAGTACGCTCGGAATCCGCTCGGCGTGGATGTGGTGACCCCTCGGCTTTTCTGGAAAGTCGAAGGTCCGACGCGCGGCCAATGCCAGACCGGATTCCAGGTTCTCGTCGCGTCATCGGCTGAAGCGCTCGCCAAAGATCGCGGCGACCTTTGGGACAGCGGCAAGGTGAGTTCCGACGAGACCACTCACATTATCTATCGGGGCCGCGCGCTGAAGTCCTCCCAGCAGGTCTTCTGGAAGGTCCGAGTCTGGGACAAGGATGCCAGGGTGTCGCCCTGGAGCGACGCAGCGTCGTGGACGATGGGGTTGCTTGACGAAGAAGACTGGCAGGCTCGATGGATCGGCAGCGTGGGACAAAGCCAGACACTGCTGCTTCGTCGGGAGTTCGCGGTCAAGCCCGGCCTCAAGCGAGCCGTGGCCTACGTTTGCGGCCTGGGCCAGTACGAAATGTTGCTCAACGGCGGCAAGGTCGGAGACGATCTCCTCGCGCCAGGCTGGACAAAGTACAACAAGACATGCCTTTACGACACACACGACCTGACGCCTTTGCTTCGCGCGGGCGACAATGCGATCGGACTCGTGCTGGGCAACGGCATGTACAATGTTGTCGGCGGACGCTATGTCAAGTTCAAGGGCACGTTCGGGCCGCTCAAGGCGATCTGCCAAGTGCGCCTGGAATATACCGATGGCGCCGTCGAGACGGTCGCCAGCGACGGACAATGGCGTGTTTCGTCCGGTCCGATCACCTTCTCGTGTACTTTTGGCGGGGAGGACTATGACGCGCGGCTGGAGCCTCAAGGTTGGGACCGCCCGGGCTTCAATGATGCCGCCTGGGCCGGCGCGAAGGAGGTGGACGGCCCGGGCGGCGCGCTCAAGGGTCTGTCCTGCGCCGCGCCGCCGATCCGGGCCTTCGATGTGCTCAAGCCGGTTTCCGTCAATCAACTGCGACGCGGAGTAGCGGTCTACGACCTGGGTCAGAATGTCGCCCTCATGCCGCGTCTGAAGACGAAGGGGCCGGCCGGTTCCATCGTAAGGATCATTCCGGCCGAGTTAGTCAATGAAGACGGGTCCGTGGATCGCGAGTCGTGCGCCCACAATCGACCGGGCTATTGGCAATATACCCTGGCCGGCGGTGACAGCGAGACCTGGTTCCCCAAGTTCTTCTATCACGGTTGTCGGTACCTTCAGGTCGAGCGCATGCCGGCGCAGGACGGTGGCGATCTGCCGACAGTCGAGAGGATCGAAGGCGTGGTCGTCCATTCCTCGTCCGAGCCGGTAGGGGAGTTTGCCTGCTCCAACGATCTGTTCAACCGGATTCGCACACTGGTACGCTGGGCGCAGCGCAGCAACATGGTGAGCGTCATGACCGACTGTCCTCATCGCGAGAAGCTCGGTTGGCTCGAACAGTATCACCTCAACGGCCCTTCCTTGCGCTACGAGTTCGACCTGGCACAACTCTTCACCAAGGGCATGAATGACATGGCCGACTCGCAGTTGGACGACGGGCTGGTGCCCAACATCGCGCCGGAGTACAAGGTTTTCAAAGACGGCTTTCGCGATTCGCCTGAGTGGGGCGCTGCCCATGTGCTGGTCCCTTGGCAGCAATACCTGTGGACGGGCGACACGGAGTTGTTGCGCCGCCACTATGAAGGCATGAAGCGTTACGTCGCCTATCTCGGCAGCAAGGCAACCGACCACATCCTCTCCCACGGGCTGGGTGATTGGTACGACATCGGTCCCAATCCGCCCGGCAACGCGCAATTGACGCCGGTTGCGCTGACGGCAACAGCGTTCTACTACTACGACGCGTGGGCGATGGCGCAAATGGCACGTGTCTTGGGCAAGACCGGCGACGCGCAAGAATACGAACGGCTCGCCGCCCGGATCCGAACGGCGTTCAATCGAGAATTCTTCAATGCCCAGACGAGTCAGTACGCCACCGGCTCGCAGTGCGCCAATTCCATCGC
>CAZGRF010000014.1:0-5349 GCA_964527825.1 uncultured Pirellulales bacterium | reverse complement strand
ACCGAGGCTTGGAATGCGCGGCGCACATCGAGCCAGAACCATTTCATGCTGGGCCAGATCCTCGAGTGGTTCTATGGCGACTTGGCGGGCATCGCCTGTGACCCCAACGGCCCCGGCTTCAAGAAGATCATCATCCGTCCCCAGCCGGCAGGAGACTTGACCTGGGTCAGCGCGTCGTACAACTCGATTCATGGCAGGATCGGCTCCGAATGGAGGCGCGGGGATGGGCATTTCGCGCTGAAAGTGACTATTCCCGCCAATACCTCGGCTATCGTCTACGTCCCCTGCACCGCGAGAGGGCGGGTGACGGAAAGCGGTCGGCCCGCCGAGCGCAGCACCGGCGTGCGTCTGCGGGGTAGAGAAGGGGACCGCATGGTTTACGAGACTAGCTCCGGCGTCTATACTTTTGCAGCGCAAGTTGAAGGTGAGCCCGCCGTGGCAGCAGGCCACTGACACCCTGGGCTCGGGAAAGAATCCCGTGGGATTCTCTGGAGGACAGATGACATGAGGTATGCCCGCGCGCGACGCGGCTTGGCTGTGTTTGCAGTCTGCACGATCGTTTCGGGTATGGCCGGAGCCGCTGACTTCGTCGTGGCTGCCGATGGCAGCGGTCGCTTCAAAACCGTGCAGGAGGCGATCAACGCCGCACCCACGGGAACGCCGGCTGATCCATCGGTTGTTCACATCAGGCCGGGTCTCTACAAGGAACTGCTGTACATCCAGCGAGAGAAACGCTTCCTTCATCTAGTAGGCGAGGACGCCGAGAAGACGGTGCTAACGTACGACCTGCACGCTAACCTCCCGGGCCCGGATGGCAAACCGATCGGCACATTCCGCACTCCCTCCACATTGATCGATGCCGATGACCTGACCGCCGAGAACCTTACCTTCGAGAACTCCGCCGGCCCCGTGGGACAGGCGCTGGCCGTCCGAATCGACGGGGACCGCGTCGCGTTTCGCAACTGTCGCTTCCTGGGTTGGCAGGACACGATCTTAGCTAACCGGGGGCGCCACTACTTCAAAGACTGCTACATTGCCGGCAGCGTCGATTTCATCTTTGGCGGCGCTACGGCGCTGTTCGACCACTGCCACATCCATTGTCTGCGGAACGGCTACATCACCGCGGCCTCCACGCCGGACAATCAGCCGTTCGGCTTTGTCTTTCGCAATTGCAGGATCACAGGCGCGTCGTCCGAGATCCGAACCTACCTGGGCCGGCCGTGGCGTGATTTCGCCAGTGTGATCTTCCTCGATACGGAGATGTCCGATGTAGTTCGGCCCGAGGGCTGGAACAACTGGCGGCAACCCGACCGGGAGAAGACAGCTCGCTATGCCGAGTACAACAGTTCTGGCCCGGGCGCAAATCCCCAGGCCCGCGTCCCGTGGGCGCGGCAGTTGAGCGCCGCGGAGGCCGAGGCAATTACCGCCGAGAAGGTCCTCGGCGGCTGGAATCCTACCGTTGAAATGCAGGCGGGCGGTGCCTCGAAGGCCATCACTACGGTGACATCTGAACCGGGGGCGGTCAATCGCCTTGTCATCCATGCCGGCGAGGGTGTGGAGAACGGCAGGGTTATCGCCACGCTCCCGGCCAAGTCGGTGGTTATGTTGACCTTGGAACTAATGTCTCGATAGTCCGAACGGACGAGAGGACCACTATGAGAAGCCGCTTCCACTCTGTCAGCGTGCATTTGCTGGTTGCAGTGATCGTTACTGGATTCGCGAGACTGTTGTGCGCTCAGTCCGACGTGGTCTCGGTCTACGTCGATGCCAACAAGCGGGGCGAGCCACTCAAGCACGTGTGGGCCTACTACGGCTACGATGAGTGCAACTACACCACGACCCCAGACTGCAAGGCCCTGATGCAGACCGTAGCGCAGATCAACAGCCGGCCGGTGCACCTGCGTCAGCACTTCCTGCTCAACAATGGTGACGGCAAAGCCGCGTTGAAGTGGGGCTCCACCAACCTCTACACGGAGAACGAACAGGGCGAGCCGGTCTACTCCTGGAGCGAAATGGATGCCATCATGGACGCCGTGGTGGCGTCGGGATGTCGGCCTCTGGTGGAAATCGGCTTCATGCCCAAAGACCTCTCTGCCCGACCCGAGCCTTACCGGAACTCAGATACCTACAAGCTGGATGGCGGCTGCTTCTATCCTCCCAAGGACTACGAGAAGTGGGCCGAGCTGATCCGTCAGTGGGTGCGTCGTTCGGCGGCGCGGTATAAGAACGTGGAGCAAGAGTGGCTGTGGGAATTATGGAACGAGCCTGATATCAGCTACTGGCACGGAACGTTCGAGGAATACTGCAAGCTGTTCGACTACACGGAGAACGCCGTGCACGAGGTCCTGCCCCGTGTGGTGTTCGGCGGGCCGCACACGGCCGGCGGCGGCCGTTTCCTGCGCGACTTCCTGGAGCACTGTGCCAGCGGAACGAATGCGGTGACGGCCAGCGGGGGCACACGCCTCGATTACATCGCGTTTCACGCCAAAGGCGGCGTCTCTCTGAGGGAAGGCCACGTGCAGATGGACCTGGGCAATCAACTGCGGCTTCATCGGCGCGGGTTTGGCGTCGTGGCGGATTTCCCGCAGTACCGGAACACGCCGATCATCATCGGAGAAGCAGACCCCGATGGTTGCGCCGGCTGCCCTTCGAGCCAGTTCCCCGAGCGCGCGTACCGCAACGTGCCGGCCTACGGCGCCTATGAAGTGGCCATGATGAAGTATTCGATGGACCTCGCCAAGCAGCAGAACGTGAACCTTCAGGGTCTGGTGACCTGGGCCTTCATGTTCGACGGCCAACCCTATTTCGAAGGCTTCCGATCGCTGGCCACCAACGGCATTCACAAACCCGTGCTCAATGCGTTCAAGATGTTGGGACAACTGCAAGGAGACGAAATCCTCCTGGCCAGCGATGGGGAGCTCGGACTCGACGAGATTGTCAGTCGCGGCGTTCGGACTCGGCCGGACATCAACGGCATGGCCGTGACCGACGGCTCACAGGTGAAGATACTCCTCTGGAACTACCACGATGCGCTGGTTCAAGCGCCGGCCACGCCGATTCGCTTGACCGTCAAGCTGACTCCGGAGTTTGAAGACAAGGCCCGAGTGACCCACTATCGGGTGGATGACACACACAGCAATGCCTACACCAAATGGGTCGAACTGGGTCGGCCGCAAGACCCCAACGCCGAGGCGCTTGCCCAGCTCAAGGCGGCCATGGAGCTGGAAATGCTGGAGCCCGCCAGGTTCGTGAACCTGACTGATGGCGACGCCACGCTGGAGTTCGACCTCCCGCGTCTCGGCTTGTCTCTCGTCATCCTGGAGAAGCCTGGATCTTGAGAGTTGGCTCTCGTTCGTTAGAGCAAGCCGGGCAGCTACCTCAGGTTCTCTGCTGTGATTCGGGCATAGGCTTCCAGTTGAAGGCGACGTACTGGTGGGCGAATGAGCCGTCATCGTAGAGATCGACGAGGCCGTAGCCCTCATCGCACTCCTGGTGGTCGCCCTGCCACCAGGCACCGCAGACGGCCCCATTGCACAGGTAGGTCACGCCGCAATAGTCGGTGCGATCTACCAAGTGGAGATGGCCGCTCAGGCATAGCTTCACATTCGGATGCTTCTTGAACAGGTCTTTGAGCCGCCTCGCATCGACGTGCATCAGCGTCGCGGGCACTCGCCAATTGCCGTTCTCTTCGTGGTCGCCGTCGAAGAACGAAGCGGCCGACAGGATGGGCTCATGGCTCACGAGCAGCGTCGGCGTCTGGGCAGAGGTCGTCGCCAGATCGGAGCAGAGCCATTTGTACTGCTCCTCGTCCATCTTGGCGATGTATCCGTCGCCCCCGTCGGTATGCGTGCTGTCGAGAATGACGAAGTGCCACCCGGCCTGGTCGAAGCTGTAGAAGCGATGGGGCAGGCCCAACTCGTGAACGGCACGCTTCTTGCCCCACAACGGCTCGTCGCCGGTCATCTTGCTGTCCTTCTTGTTCCAGCCCCAGACGTCGTGGTTGCCGATGCAGGGCCTCACGGGCAGCGAGCATTCCGCCTTCACGATCCTATGGAAGAGCTCCCACTGGGTGGTTGTGCGCTCGTTGCCCTGGCTAAAGCTATCCATGACGGTGTCGCCCCCGGTGATGATCAGGGCAGGGCGGTCCTTCACGTCCTGGATGTGATGCAGGCACGCGACGAGCCCCTTGTCGGCCCACCGCTCCGGCTGGAGGTGGATATCCGTCAGGTGCGCTACGCGAAGCACGCGCCTGGCCTTTCTGTTGGGAGCGGATCGGACCTCATCCGCCCGCACGGTTCGTGGCGTCGCCAGACCTACGCCTGCCAACGTCGCACCGGCGGCGGCAAGGAAACGCCGGCGGTTGAACTGCTCTGGCCCTTGCTGATTCTCAGTCATAATGAAGCCCTTCCGCAAGTGCTCTTCAAGCCTCGATCAGGTTCGCGCCGTCTGCGAATCCCCCAAGATGTACTTCAGATGAGCACGAATGAGGATAGCCCGACGCCGCACGATACGCGGAGAAGACTGGGCCCGGCTGGATTCGAACCAGCGACCAAGGGATTATGAGTCCCCTGCTCTACCGCTGAGCTACGGGCCCTGCACCAACTGCTATGCGCAGCAATCACGCGGGCTGAGTTTACAGACCGGCGTGGGTCGCGGCAAGCATTTTCGGTATACGTCGTGCGGGCTGCGTCGCTTCCGCGCTGGTGTTGACTGAGGCCGCCTGAATAAGCTACACTTGGGCCGATGATCTGTAGACCGGGATGTAGAGTGTTCCGCCGCACCGCGAGCCTGCTGGCGACCCCGATCGGTCTGGCGCTGCTGGTGGTAGGGTTGGCCTGCGCGGAGACGGAAGAGCCATCGAAGGTACGGCAGGCCGGTGCGAGACGATGGACACATGTTGAGTTTGTGGAGCGCTACGCCTTCGACGGTCTGGTTCTCGAAGACAAGGATTTGAGCGGCATCGCGTGCGTCTCACCGACGCGGTGTCTGGTCGGCGCCGACGAAAGTCGGATGGTTCAAGTGGTCGAGTTGTCGCGCCCGGACAAGACGCTGAGGGTGCTGCGGACCGTGGAACTCCTGACCTCCGGCGACGAGATAGACATTGAAGCGGTCGCTGCTGAAAGTGACTTCTACTACATCATCGGCTCGCACGGGATCGCCAAGAAGACCGGCGAGATTCAAGGTAACCGCTACCGGCTGTTTCGCCTGAAAGTGGACCGAGACACCGGCACGCCGGCAGGGGGAGACAACGTTATTTCCGTCGCCAGCCTCTCGGAGATTCTGCGCGGCGACCCTATTCTCGGAAGCTACTTCGGCAAACCCCTCCAGCAAAGGGGCGTCAACATCGAA